>JAJBTP010000484.1 GCA_020860805.1 Tannerellaceae bacterium
GGGGAATTCATCACAGCGCATCCAACAACCACTCCAAAAGGTTTGTTATGATAATAAATGCTTACGCTGAATTATTAAAACGAACAATTAAATTACTCATATTACTATTTTAATTACTAATTAAATTCATTTAGACATGAAAAAATTACTTTTACTCGTTGTAGTAACTCTTTGCGGTACTTTCGTTTCAAATGCACAGGATGAGCCTAAAGTACAGTTCGGTGTGCGGGCAGGTCTTAATATCTCCAGTGTTGGAGGCGATGCCGGCAAAAGCAAAGAAGGTGGAAGCCTTACCAAATCATTAGCCGGATTCCATATCGGAGGTATCGTAGATATTAATGTAGCACAGAACTTCTATATCCAGCCCGGATTATATATTACCACTAAAGGAGGTAAAGGTTCTGACTATGATGATTATTACGATGAAAAAATTGAAGAAAAGGCAAGACCTGTTTATTTACAAATTCCGGTTTTGGCTTCTTACAGAATCAACATTGCCGATAATGCTAAATGGCACATCAATGTAGGTCCTTACATGGCATTCGGTTTAGGTGGTAAATATAAAATTACCTGGTCAGACGAAGACGATAGCGATTCCTACGATTATAAACTGTTTTCTAAAACAAAAGAAGACGGAGAGGAAATGGATACTCCGCTTAAACGGTTTGATGCAGGTCTTAGCTTTGGTACAGGCGTAAGTATCAGTAAATTTTATGTTGGGGTAAACTATGATTTAGGTTTAACCAACATTGATAACCAGGATCTCAAAAAAGACAACAACGACAAATGGACTACCAAAAACAGAAACTTTATGGTATCGGTAGGATATAACTTCTAAAAACAGAAACCAAACAAAAATGGATAATTGAGTTTTGCTGTTATAGCCTGTCAATTATCCATTTTTTTCAACGCATAAAGACCGGATAATATACCTGTTCGACACACAAAACAGCTCTAACATGTAAATACTCTATTGTAACCGACAAATCATCTAATAAACTATGACCCTATTATACGCTTTTAGTGACGTATAAATCCGGCCTTTTTATTAAACGCTTTTATTCCAACAGAACAAATCGCTCTCCTTTCCACAGATAAAATTCGGGTTTGCCGAAATGGGATACATATCTTTCATACTTTCCATCTATAAAGGATTCCGAATTACCTAAAAACAGTAAACTATCTTCCCGGCACTCATAACCGAAAAAGCTACCGGATTCAATACCTTCCACAAAGAGAATACGTCCGTCGATTCTGTCAACCATAAAGATAAATACACACATAGCTCCGCATCCTTTACCCAGAATAGTATAATGTCCGCCGAAATTAATGCCATTCCGTTCACAACCACGGGTTATAAATTCGACAAAGGCAGGATCGTCCGTATAAGGAACCTCTGTAAAATCAGGAGGAGCAGGTTTACCCTGATAGACTTCCACTTTATAGTCCTCAAACGAATAAAGGCTATTAAGCGTTTTCAACACACTATCCGGGTCAAACCCCTGTGGAGAGTTTAGCCATATATAAAGCAAATAGAAATTCAAACAGCCCATACTTTTTCTTTTTTATTCCGATTAATAAAAGAAACGTTTATTATTGATTATAAAATTCTGCGATTTCCGAAGAGTAAAAATAATAATATTCTAAAAATCATTCTCCATAAAGATACTATTTTATAGAAGGACGCCCTTTTCGTTTCCGGGGGAATTTATTGGAGAGGATTTCTATGGGGCGCTCTAATTTTCCGGCAGCAGCTTTATATCCTATCAGTAAGAAAAAGCTGTTTAAAAGGATAAGTACTATATTTTTACAGGTGTGCCGGGAATTTTCCACAGCTATTTTATTTCCTTTTTTATTGACACGTACGTTTACCTCTTCCCGTCCGTATACTGCTTCCTTGCTACTTAAGGAAGTATGGGTACCTACATATACTTCATACTTAAGAGTGTCTGACGGAAAACAGTGAAAGGTGGCATAATCTTCATAATATGTATAACGTCCTCCGTATTTGCTCCGTCCGTTTTTCCTTTCGGTATTCCAGGTCACTACTGCTTTTGCCGGGGTACCGGTGATGCGGGTTATCCATTCGTTCGTATTAAAAACCAATGAATGGATAGATAAAATAAATAACAGACAAAGGGGGATGAACAGGGCTATACGGAAAAACCATTCCATTACCTCTTTTTTTTGCCGGATACGTACGAAAAAAGACAGAAAGGATACATACAATATATAGAACCGTCCATACGCCTACCTCTACCGGATTTACCAGGCCATTCTCCGGATAATAGGTTTTATATCCATCGGGATGGGTAGCTCCTGATACTACCACCCGTGGAATCTTAGTGACCTTTTTTCTTGTCTCACTGATTCCATCTTCCACACTTACGACCCATACATCGCTGATTTCATAGCAGAAAAAAGGATCCCTTTCCCGTTGTTCAGGGGTTAGGCTCAGAATACTATCAAGTAGGGCCTGCTCTATACGTTCTTCTTCAATCTGTTTGTTTCTGCGTTGTAAATAGGCCAGTGCATCTTCCGGTTTCTCTTTCGTAAACCGGGATAGGTATTGGCTGAATCCGGCATCATCCGGATTGAATTCAAATCCTTTCTCTATCATAAATCGTACCAGTCCTTTATCAGAACCAGTCGTTTCTTTTGCCAGTATTAACGCCATAAGCATTTTTTGCTGGTTTTCCGGCAGGGTAACTCCCTGGTTTATAAAATAGCTTATAAAATTTCTATCTCCTTTCTGAATGGCGTAACAGAAGGAATTCCATCCCCGTGCATTGGTTGCGTGCAGGTTAGCTCCGCAGGTTCGCAGGAAATCCAATAAAAGGGTATCGCCGGTCATGACGGCACAATCTATTACGGTCATGTTTTTCCCGCTTATGACCGGATGGCTGCTTTCATGATTTACATCTGCTCCCTGTGCAATGAGGTATTCTGCCAATTGCCGGTCGCTCTTTAAAATAGCCCACATCAGTGCACTTTGCCCCCTTTCACCCTGTGCATTCACATCTACACCTTTTTCAAGGAGTTCCTTTACCAAAGGGTAATCCTGGTCTTTGACAGCTTCCAGAAAAACGGTCGTATCTACTGCCCATACGATAGAACAGTAAAAAAGAAAAAGGGCCGGTAATCCATATTTAATATATACATGCTGCATACGGGTGTAAATATACTATTTTCAATTGAGGTACTCTGAATCCACTGCTTTTTATCCCTTTCTCTTTTATCGTAAATGAAGGTGGGTTTGTTTCATTAATGAGGATTCGATATATTTGTGCAGGGAATAACCGGACGGAAGTACCATGAGAGAACACACAGACGATATATTTTTATTGCGGCGGCTACAGGAGGGAGATGAAAGGGTTTTCAAATATCTTTTCGATACTTACTTTACCACGTTGTGCCGTTTCTCTTTTTACTATTGCCGGGATACATCTGTTGCGGAAGATATTGTCATTGACCTGTTTGGGGGACTCTGGGAAAAGCGGGAATCACTGGAAATACGGATTTCTATTAAATCCTATCTTTTCCAATCAGTCCGGAATAAAACATTCAATTATCTGAGGGATAATGACTCGTCGGTAGTAAGCAACAACCTGGAACTTGTGAAAGCATACAATGAAGAAAATAGCATTGAATTGAAGGAACTGGAATCTTTAATAGAAGAAGCTATCTATACATTACCGGAAAAATGCAAAGAGGTTTTCCTGAAAAGCCGCAAAGAAAACCTGACAAACAAAGAAATTGCATCCGGGATGGATATTACCACCAAAACTGTGGAGGCACAGATTACCAAAGCATTAAAACACATCAAAGCATATCTGGGTAAATCATATTCTTATCTCTGGTAAACTTTTTTGAAAAAAATTTCAATGGGGCATTAGGGTTTGTTTTCTTTTTTGTGTCTTATTATAAAACGACATGAAATGCACAATCTAATACCCTGGAATCTGATAAAAAGTCACCTGAAAAAGGAAAATAACCCGGAGAATGAGGGTTTATTTTCAGAATGGCTTTCAGACCCTGAAAATAAACAATTATATACGGAGATTGAATCGTTATGGGATTCGGTTCAGGAGGAGGTATGGGATTACCAGCCTGACCTGGAGCGCTGCTGGACAGAGATAGAAAGTAAAAGGAATCGTACGCCTAAACAAAAGAAATTCACTCTGCGTAACTTCTACAAATGGACAGCTGTGGCTTGTCTGTTCCTGCTGCTGGGCAGTATACCTACTTATTGGCTCAACCGTACGTCCGGTGAACTGCATACTTTTTCTATTGTGAACGGTAAATCCAAACTTTTGTTGCCGGATGGTAGCCTGGTATGGCTGAATGCAGGTAGTAATTTATCATATCCGGGTAATTTCCGTAATAACCGTGAACTGGCTCTTTCCGGTGAAGCCTCTTTTCAGGTAAAACAGGACAAAAGACATCCGTTTATTGTATCCGTAGCCGATTTGAAAGTAAAAGTACACGGTACAACCTTTAATATCAATTCGTATGAAACGAATGATTTTATTTATGTAGTACTGGAAAAAGGGTTGGTATCCGTATTATATGCCGGTGAAGAGTCTTTCCTGCAACCGGGCGACAAGGCTTTTTACAACAAAAAGGAGAAACGGCTGGAAATTGCCAAAGCAGATTTAGAACTGGAAATGTTCTGGACAAATGAATCTGTCTACTTTAAAAGTAAACCGTTGGGTTACATCTGCCGCTACCTGGAAAAATGGTACAACGAACAAATTGAAGTGTACCCGGAGATTTCGGAAAGCCAGTTGTATACTTTCACTATCCGTGACGACTCTCTGGAAGCTATTTTACAGATTATGTCTAAAATCAATCCCATTACCTATACAATAAACAGAAATGAAATAAAAATCATGAAAGTTAAACCTTAAAAAT
>JAJBTP010000056.1 GCA_020860805.1 Tannerellaceae bacterium
TGGATATTGAGTCTGAATAAGATAACAAGAAAAACTGTGATGTAAAAACAGGTATTAAAAACGTACCTGTAACCGTAGCTGCATCATTTGAATATTATTTTTGCCTAAAGCTGAATATCTATCCGTATGGATAAAATTATAATTCAGCCGGGTAGAGATATAATTATTAAAATAGTAATTCACCGCCAGCGAAAAATCTTTCTGGCAACCTGCATGGTAGTTAGGTTTAGTATCGTTCAAATCGGTTATATTAAACCGAGCTACCAGTATAAGTGTATGCGGTTCAACAGGCATCACAGGTAAAGCATCTATTTCATCATATCCATACCGTTTCCCTCTTAACAGATAACCTCCCTGTAAATAACCTCCCCAACCGAAAAAATGCTTATCCGGATCTTTCTGATTGATACACATAGTCATTAATTCCGACTGGAACAACCACCTGCCATGGTAAATCATAGCTTCTATATTGTTCTGTAACTGATTCCGTATATCTTCAAATTGCATATTTATCAACCAGGGAATAGAAAGTTGGGTAATTCCTTTACTTTGCAGGCTTAAACTTCTTCTTCCGGTTTCCATATCTTTATCTGTTACCCGGAACGCGACTCCACTTCCGATATGTACCAGGTGTTGACTCCATCATTTACAGGACGCCATACCAGACGCGCGGTTAAATTTGTACCGGGTTTAATGGATTCGGTGTAATTAATTTTATCACCCATAAAAGCACCTAAAGAAAAGTAGTAATGCATTACACTACGGGAAAAGGAAAGCCCTAAATGACGCCCTGGATAAAATGTTTCAGCTGAGTTTGCTCCTGTGTTGAAAACCAGGTCATTGGAACTGATAGACTGATCTATACTATAAAAGCCTAACATATATCCGGCCCGGTAATAATTGTCATTCATTCCATATTCAACATACGCATCTTTTAAGGCGGCTTTTCCATTGGCAAAACCCATATCAATTTTGGTATACCAGCCTGGATTAATTTTAATCTTTGCCCCCAAACGAATTTCAGGGATGTGAGTTCCCGAATGTAATTCTTCCGGAGAAGACAGGAAAAATCCTCCATCCAGAAAGAGACGGCCTGACAAACGTATATCTACCGGTGGAACTGTTGCTGAATTTTCAGCAACAGCTGTATATGTACAAACGAATAAAAGCCATAGGGTTAAGAAGTACCTTTTCATCCAAATACTTAGTTATATCAGTGTAAAGGAAATAAAAAAGAGACTGTTTTAATAACTGTTAATTGAATCTTTTAAAATCAATACTGCGTCAGGACCCATATTGAATAATAAATCCACTATACTCAGATTAGGAAAAAATCCAAATTTCTCACGGAAAACCTGATAATAGGGTACCGGCAGAAAAGAAGGGTCTTCAGGCGTATGCTTTGGACGGTTAGACTCCAGGAATTCATTAGTAACTTCAGGCTGATAATTCTCTTTAATAGAAATATGGAGTTGAATATCCAGTAGTTCACAGATTTTTTCACATAATGCATGATTAAAGTCTATCAAGAAGTCATAAGACCTGGTATGATAAAAAAGGGTAAAATCCTCTTCATAATATTCAAAAAAGGGAGAAGTCCGGTAAGCAGAAACCAAAGCATTCCAGTGCAGGTGCCTCCAGTTACCATGATCTGAAATACGAATATCTTTAGACAAACACTTGATCCCTTCCGGTTTTTCGATGGGTACGGAAAGAGATAAAGGGCCATTCGCAGTAGCAATCATACATCGGTTCCGGTAAGTTTGTTTCAGATAATTTTCCATCTTTTCAATACAGATAACCGGATAATGATAGAGTTTACAATAGTACTGTATAGGGGCCAGGTAAGCTGTAGATAAATAAACTGTAGAGTTTAGCGAATCCATTTAAAAAATTGTTTTTTGTTTTTACTATACCAGCAAAACCACACATTCCCAACAATATGATTCTCCGGTATAATTCCCAGATGTCTTGAGTCTATTCCCTGTAATGTATTATCAGACAAGACCCAACAATAGTCCTGTGAAAAAGTAAAGAAAGCACTTTCCACCCCATCCAGAATTAGTTTTCCATCCCGAAACCGGGCAAGTTCACCCGCTTCCAACCGGATAGCGTTTTCCAGAAAAGGTAAGTTATACTCCTGAAGTCTGTAAGGAATATTTTTCCGTGGTAAGACAATTTCATATCTGTCCGGAATAAGCATCTCAAACTGAAGATTCTCCTCAGATGTCAATTCTCCACGAACCAGATAGGATTCAAATGAAGTAAGATCCATATATAGTCCATCAGACTTTACTTCACGGTATCTCCGGGGTAATCCTAATTCCTTTGTAACCCGTAGTAATTTATCCCCTAATTCCACAGAAATACGATATCGATGTATCATAGCAGGAGGAAAAGGACATGCTTTACCATTTACAAAATAACCTTTTTGTGTTACTTGCAAAGTATCTCCGGGCATACCCACACAACGGCTTACTAAAAGTGGGGTATTCAATGTATCTTTTAATAAAGGGCTGATCAATAAAACCACTGAATGCTGTCCCGGATTATCCTTTCCATGGAGCTTATTTACCAATACATAATCATCTTTGGAAAGTGTATCTTTCATCGACAGGGTAGAAATACGATAAGACTGGAGTAAAAAATAACGCACAAGAAAAATAACAACTACTAAACATCCCCACCCCACTAAAAAAAGGATAAAAGAGTTTTTTCTGTTATTTTTCCCGTGCGTTTTCAATTGTGTGTTTACCAGTTAGATTCTTCTTTTCTTAAGGAGCTGGAGGTGTATCCGAATGAACAAAACGAAACAAACGATTCCACCGGATTTTTCCATCAAACCATCCTCTGTCTTTATCTAACGATAGCCATATCATAATTGGCTTTCCAACGACATGGTCTTCCGGCACAAATCCCCAGACACGGCTGTCAGCACTATTATGACGGTTATCGCCCATCATAAAATAATAATCATATTTAAATGTATAGGTCGTAACCGGTTCATTGTTAATATGTATTTTACCGTCTCTTTCTTCCAGTGTATTTCCTTCATAATTACGAATACAGCGGTTGTATAAAGCAAGATTTTCTTTTGTTAAATCGATAGTCGCTCCTTTATTGGGGATCCACAACGGACCAAAATTATCCCGTGTCCATCCATTCTTATAATCTACCGGATAAGTTTCTCCACCCAGATAATCAGGCTCTATAGCGATATTTTTGACAGAAGACAACTTCCGGGCAACATCATACGCTTCCTGCGTAAGTGGCAGGCGGTAAATCAAATTATATTGTCCGTTATCATCCGGTTCAAAGCCCATATAGGGGAATAACTGCTGATAAAAAGAAATGCGTGAAGCCAGCACCCTATCGTCACGGCTTACACCCAGTAAACGAAATTGCTCTTCTGTAAGAGGACTTGTAGTTTCTAAAAAATAATTAAACTGAAGATAAGTAGGGTTAGGCAATATCTCGTCATTGATATATACCTGATTATCTACAATTTTGAAAACATCTCCCGGCATACCAATACAACGTTTTACAAAATTCTCTCTTTTATCAACCGGCCGGTAAATAATATCACCATATTGTGCTTTATTCAACCGTAAAGTTTCAATACCATATCGCTCCTTCAGGACATAATAATCCGGATTCTGTTCACGTAAGGCAACTGTATCTCCCGCTGGAAAATTGAATACTACAATATCATTTCTTTTTACATGTCCGAAACCCTTCACCCGTTTATATCCCCAATGCGGCCATTCAAGATAAGATTTAGTATCCAGAACCGGTAGAGTATTTTGAACCAAAGGAAACGATAAAGGCGTATTCGGCACACGAGGTCCATAACTCAGTTTACTAACAAACAGGAAATCACCCGTCAGTAAGGTTTTCTCCAGAGAAGAACTGGGTATCTGATAATTTTGAAAAATAAAGATATTAATCAGATAGACAGCTATTAGAGCAAAAAGAATATCATCTACCCACTCCATAACAGTTTTTACGGTAGGATTTTCAGATTTCTTCCAGGCCCCCCAGGGTACATATTTAGTAAGAAAAATATCCACCAGTACAATCATACCCAACAACAACCAACCATTTTGCATCCATAGGGTAAACAACAAATACAATACTGCAGCAATACTAAATTTAATCCACTGCTTTTTAGTTATATCCTTCATCCGGTTTCTCACTATATTTTACAATTTAACCAGGTCTTCCATTCCCAGAAAACCTTCATTAACGGCAGCAAACTCAGCTGCAACTATTGCACCCAATGCAAATCCTGCACGACTTTTCGCATCATGTTTAATACTGATATAATCCACCTCAGAATCATATGTGATTTCGTGTATACCAGGTACTTCGTCTTCACGTATAGCATGAATAATCAAATCTTCCGGAGCATTACCCTTTTCAAGCTTCCACTCATTTTTGCGTTCTACATTTTCCAAAATACCTTCTGCCAACGTTATAGCAGTACCACTCGGGGCATCCAGTTTATGAATATGATGCGTCTCTGTCATAGTTACATCATAAGCGGGAAAATTGTTCATAATCTTTGCCAGATATTTATTCAAAGCAAAGAAAATATTCACTCCAATACTAAAATTGGAAGCATAGAAGAAAGTTTGCCCTTCTTCCTCACATTTCTTTTTAATAATCTCCAGCTTATCCAGCCATCCGGTAGTACCGGATACAACCGGCACATTCGCTGCAAAACATTTCAGATAATTATTAAAAGCCGTGTCAGGCATCGTAAATTCTATAGCTACATCTGCACTTTTAAATGCATCGGAGTCAAAGTCCTGCGGATTATTTATATCGATGATAGATACAATCTGATGACCTCTGGTACGAGCAATCTGTTCGATCGTTTTCCCCATTTTACCATAGCCAATTAATGC
>JAJBTP010000105.1 GCA_020860805.1 Tannerellaceae bacterium
AAACAGTATTATGTTCCGTGTAATATCGTTCATAAAACAAAAGGAAGATTCCAAAAGATTATAATAGCCCTTCTTGCATGCCTTAATTCGGAAGGTGTTTCACATTCTTTTGAGCATTGCGATTATGATAGTATTATTCAGGAGTACGAGTGGCATTATAAACATGGGATAGATCCGGATAATCCTTCCGAAGAAGATTTAGAAATTAAATCTATCTACGAGAATTTTAAGGAAGGTGGAAAAGTAGATTTGCTTTTCAAGTCTCTTAATAAAGAAAAAGGAAGTCTGGATGAATTAAAAAAGTTACTCAAGAATTACAAACCGATAGGTGTGGTAGAGAGAAATATTATCTCGCTGATTAAACGTGGTATTCCGTTACTGGAAAAAGTTCTTTTCGTTCTTATATGAGGGATGCTTACGACCAGCTTCATGAAGACCGGGACCTGGAAGATGAGTTCGATAATGAGGGATATGAAATTTATACCATGGAACAATTACTGCGATTTGTATACGATACGGAGGATAAAGTTACCGAGAGTTTACAGCAACAGGTTTATTATGGTTTGCGCAATTCTGCTTTTGAGGCTTACTTCGATTATATTCCTGCTACAGAAATAGTCTTAAAGCCCGATACAGACAAGCCCCTTCTTCCCAAATCATCCGAGTTACTTTACTGGTGGCTGGAAGAGCTTATATCTGCCTTTGAGAAATATGGTAAAACTGATTTAATTACGGTATTCGAGAATTATGAGAAAGAGAATTGACGATAAATTCGAAAAGGAATTAAAGCCCTACGTAGCACTTGTAGGTTATCAGAATAGTGATGATAATTATTTCGAAATACATCCTATTGAGAAAACTGAAGAGGGTTATACGCTGGGGGTGGGCTCTCCTCTTACTTATGAATGTATTTCGGAGATAGCCAGTAATTTCAGTGCAGAGTTTAATATAACCCCTCACGGTGCTATTCCTTCAACGTTATTATATTTTGATAATAGAATCGGTCTCGAAAAATATGTATGGTATAATCCACCTTGTAAAAGAAGGATGTTTTTCAGTAAAAGCCTTAATATTGAGGATGGAGAGTATTGTGTGCCTGGGATTGTATATATGGTTAATGGTGAAAACCTGGATGTATATGCTTTTAAAGGTAAGAAACCCAGTAATAAGTTATTTAACGCTCCTTTTTTTAACGTTACGAATGGGAGTGTTTGCCTGGGAAATGCTAAGGTAAAATATCCGGAGAATCCTTCTTTCGCTGATTATATAAAGTACTGGGAAGATAAGTTCTGGCTTACAGAGTTTTCACATCTTGGAAGCAATCCTGTAAAGGGTAATCTGGTATTGGTGACAAAAGAATCAAAGGAACGCTTCAATGAAAGGGTTCTGGAATCTGCTAACAAAACATTAAAAGAATTAATCGAAGATGAGACAGCACATTGTACACAATTATATGATTAACCCGACTCACCCGGTTACGATAATGGTTATCGGGTGTGGTGGTACCGGTTCACAGGTACTTAGTGGATTGGCACGAATGAATTTGGCTTTAATTAATCTCGGACATCCGGGCATACATGTTACTGCTTATGATGATGATGTGGTTACCAGCGCAAATATCGGACGTCAGTTGTTCAGTGAGACAGAAATAGGTTTAAACAAGGCTTTTGCCCTTATTATGCGTTTGAACCGATTTTACGGGACTGCCTGGGACGCAATAGACAAACGGTATGATAATACTAATTTAGCGAATGTAATTATTACGTGTGTGGATAATATTAAATCCCGTCTGGAGCTTTCAAAGTATTTATCTTCGATTACCGAAATAGGGCACTATCCACCACTTAAGAAACCTTATTACTGGATGGATTTTGGCAATACGGTGGATACAGGACAGGTAGTGGTGGGTTCTGTTGGAAAGATTAAGCAACCTAAATCCGATACGATAGAATTGGTATCCAATCTTCCATTTGTTACCAAGCGTTTTGATTACCGAAAAATTAAAGACGAAGATTCCGGTCCCTCTTGCTCTTTGGCTGAAGCTATCAATAAGCAAGATTTGTTTATTAACTCCGCTTTAGCACAGTTGGGGTGTAATCTACTTTGGAAAATTTTCCGAGAGGGAAAACTACTGTATGCAGGTTTATTTCTTAACCTGCGGATTATGAATGTAAATCCTATTAATAATTAAGTAATTAACCATGTATAAGTATTGTTTTCGCTGTCACGGAAATGTGGCAGCCAGGGACGTTACTTGCAAAATTCAATCTTATGGAAAATAAAACAGTTGAAGCAAAAAGCTATACACTTAGAGAGAGTAATGGTAGTTGGTTAGGGCAAATAGTCCTTACGTCCGATGGTGCATTTATGTCGATAACTGATTATGGAAATTTCTCTTTTGCCTGGAGAAGTACAGGAGAGGAAGATTTCAGAGAATTTATACTTCGTTTAAATACTGAATATTTCGCAGGGAAAATGGCTAATGGCATGAGCTATGTTGCTTATGGGAACAAAATTAACAGAGCGGCTCAAATGTTTGCTGAGAAGATTCTTCCTCCCTTACAAGAGTTATTGAGAAAGGAAATCGAAGCTGAAAAACTACTGGAGGGAGGTAAAGATGGTAGAGGGGAATAGTATACAGACCTATAACGAGAAGCAGTTCCTCCTACCCGACTCTATTAAAAGCATGGCTGGTTATCATGCCAAAGTTATGCCAGATGGAACGTATATGTTTCGGATACACGACTGTAATACCGGAATTCGATTGATTGGAAATGTAACAGATCCGCAGGATGTAATGGATGGAGTTGCTAAGCTGAGGACTCTCGCAGAAGCCGCAAATAAGATGGCTGACTTTATTAATGAGAACTATCTAATTTCAAAAAAGTAACATTATGACACTTAATGACCGTACACCGATGCCTTACGGGAAATATAAGGGTACAAAAATGGCAAATGTTCCTGCCTCTTATCTTTTGTGGCTTTATGATAATAAAAAAGCAAACATCTATATACAGGAATATATAGAAGATAACTGGGATGTATCGCAGGACGAAATAAAGAATAATAGACACAGTAATAACGATTAAAAATTTAATAATATGGGAGAAATATCAGAAGGTCTTATTAACGGCGAATTTGATTATATAACAGGTGAATATATTGGAGAGGGGTGTGGATACCCTCGTACTTCTTACAGGGAAAAACCGGTACGCAGACATACTGAATTTGAAAAAGCCCGACAGTCATTACGGGCAATGGCTAAGAGCCGGAATATTGATTTAGCAGAGTTAAGCTTATTCATGATTTCTTTTCTTGAGGGAAAAGGCTATAAACCGGTACCGGTGTTTTCGGAGAGATATGTAACCATATTCGCTAAGCATAAAAACGAATTCCGGAAATATCTGGAAGCGAGTAAGAGGAAGGAAAATTAACCATGAAAGGAGTGAGTAAAGCAGCCCAAAAAGCCAGTTTATTAAGCCGGGCCTGTGCCAAGTGCCCTCTACATCGAAGCTGTAACGAAGATATATTAAAGGTCTGCTTTACTGCTTTTGTGAATGGATTTAAGAAGGGTGTAAAATGGATTGAAAATAAGAAAAAATGAAAGTAGTAGTATTGCTCAGTAAAACATTCTTTCCCCAACATCCAAAAGCTGGGAAAGTTACCTGCTTCGAACAGAAGGTTATGGATGGGCGCAAGAAACATACTTGCCGGAAGAATTACCAATATTGGAGAGATAAAATAAATAAGCTACAGGAATCCGGTGGCGTTCTGTCGGTTCGTCAATGGATCGGTCAACCATTTAAGCAACCAGGACAAGGAACGATCGTCGATATTCCGGCAGATACAGTTGGTATACAGAAATTAGAACTTACTCGAAAGAACGGTGAATGGTCTGCAATAGTTGAAGGCTATAATACTCCGGTAAGCCTGTTAGCGGTCAACGATGGACTAACAGAGCAGGAGCTTAAAGACTGGTTTGCTCCTGTCTTTGAGAAAGAGAAAGCAGAGGTATTGACCTTTGCAATTATTCACTTCACCAAAGAACGGTATTAATGGAAGCATGTATCTATTTATCAACCAACCTGTATAATCAGCTTAAAAAGAAAGCTGGCAGCGAACCGCTGGAATTAAGACTTACCGGGGAGTCAATCCCAGTAAAAGAAAAAGCTGATATGAGTAAAAATTCTCTGTATGCTACCGGAGAAATTGCCGGCATATTGAAGAGGGTATTTATTGAAGCATTTATCCAGTAATCACTTAAAATTAAAACGTGTAATTATGAATGATTTTATTTTTCTGTTACTAACAGGTTTCTGTATCGGCGTTGAAGTAGAAGCTATATTGAAAGCTAAAATAATTATATTATGCCAGTATTCATCTATTTATCTGGATGCAAACGGGAAAGAAAAGTTCTTCAAAGAACATCCGGATGTAAAACGGTTTCTCTCGTTATCTTTCTTTTATTGGATTGTTTGCGTGGCTGGTCTATTTACTTCCCAGTGGTATTGCTTCCTAATTATAATCATACTGTCTATTATTCCTCGCAGGAAAAGGACAATAACTATTCACATTATTGATAGCGTGGTATGTATTGCAGCAATGGTACTGGCTATTTTACTAAACCTAAAAATTGTATAAAGCTATGGCAGGAAAAAAATTGTACCAAGGCAAATCGTAGAATTTGACGGTATTGAATATATGGCACTATCCGACTGGGGCGTTTCGAATTGTAAAGGATGTGACCTTAAAGACTCAGGACATTGTGATGAGTATGATTGCTTAAGTGGGGTATATTTCGTTAAGAAAGAAAATGTGAATAGGAACATGCTTCTGTTATTTGGAAGCCATTTATAAAAAAATATGGAAACAAAATTAGGCTATCGTTTAACTTATAAACATATAGT
>JAJBTP010000289.1 GCA_020860805.1 Tannerellaceae bacterium
ATTTTGTAATCGGATATATAAAAAGACCTGGTGACTACTTTTCCAACTCTCTATCCCGGAAGTATTCAACCCCATCCGGACGAAATAGACGCAGTCCGTTTCTGGAGTATAAATGAAATTATGGAAAATTTGGGAAAAGATGTGTTTACCCCTAATTTTGAGAATGAATTCCGGGAAGTAATACTACCTGCAATTTCCGGAAAAGAGTATGGGGGATAGAATCTTTTTTATCGGCAGGATTAACTAAAATAATAGAAGAAAATATATTTCGTAAAACTTATTTTGGAAAATCCTGTGTGTTTATGACTTTTGATAAATAAATGTAAATAATAAAAACACAGTCTGTGTTTCCGGACTTGAACCGGGGCCACAGACTGTCTTTAAATTGATTCTTACAGAGAATCTGATTTATAAATTTGGATTATTGGTTGATTCAACTGCAGGTATTGCAAAAATGTAATACGGATTGTTCGGAGTAAAGTCCGTACTGTTCGGCAGACGGGTTACTGTATGACCCTGAACTTTAATTTCAACCTCGTTAATTTCTAATGTTGTTTCCGGGTAACTTTTTCGTTCTACTGCTTTTTGTCTTCTTTTGATATCCGAAAGAGCGAACCCTTCACCGAATAATTCTTTTCTTCTTTCCAGTAAGATAACTTCAACCAACTCTTCTTTACTTAAAGTAGATAAATCGGGCGTATATGCTCCACGGGCTTCTCTTAACTCATTCAGTTTCCGGATAGCGTCCGGAAGCAAGTCCCGTTCTGCATAGGCTTCGGCTTCTATTAATACCATTTCAGCTTTTCTCATTAATACGATATCACCGGTAAGATTGGAATGGAATTTGAATTTTTTATACATCAAACCTCCTTTGAAACGTTTAGTATCCCATTCAAACAGTTGGTAACGAATATCATTTTCATCAAAATACTCTATGAAATAAGGATCTGCCATAAAGCTATAATAGTAAGACGAAGAGGAAGATACATCGCGGAAATGGAATGAGTAGCTGGCTACATCCTGATCCGGACTTTGTCCGTGTCCCCATATCCATTCGTTGTTGGTCCGGTCATTGAATCCTTCCAGATATTCACTTTGGCCCATACATACTAATTTTTCCTGTGCTTTAGCAGCAAAATCACCTGCTTCTTTCCATTCTTCTTTCTGTAGGTAAAGGCGGGCTAAAATACCGGCTACTACGTTTTTATCCAGTTTATGTTTGTCGTTCCGTTGATACCCCTCCAGATTGTCATAAGCAAATAACAAATCTTCTTCAGCCCGGGCATACACCTTTTCCAGACTACTTTTTGTATCTCCTTCGGTATTTACATTACTGGGTTTTGTATAAATAGGTACAGTCGGGAAATCCGGATTATATTTGTAAGCATGGGCATAAAATGTAGCCAGATTCAGATATATATATATCCTCTCAATCCGTATGCCTGCGCTTTGATACGCAGTTTTTCGGCTTCATCTCCACTGGCATTGTCAATATAAGCAATCACATTGTTCATGTTATCGATCGTTTTATAGGCCAATGTCCAGATACCTCTGACACTTGTAGAACCTGTACTGTACATATTGGTATACTGGTAATGTGCCAGGTAACCGTATTTGCCGGGTTGTAAAGCAGCATCATTACCCATAGCATCACTGGCCAACAAGACGGAAGACCATCCCGGGTTCTGGTAAGTAAAATAGGTGTCAAACAGGTAAGACCAGGTTCCGTTCAATACATTATCTATATTTTTTACCGTATCAAAAGCTAAATCTTTTTCTATATATTCGGTTGGATTAGTATCCAGATCACAGGAAGGAAGAAGTAATCCAACGAATGCAATTGCGGTATATATAATTTTCTTCATTTCTTTATATGTATAATAAGTTTCTAAATCAGAATGATAGGTTCAAACCAAAAGAGAATGTTTTCATTTGAGGATAGCGGTAATAAGTAGCACCTCCTACAGTTTGTTCCGGATCTAATCCTTGTTCTCCAAAACAGGTCAGCAGATTTTCTCCCTGTATATATACTTTTATGTTTTCGATTCCAACCGGACGTAAAATAGTGCGTGGCAGGTTGTAGGCAAATGTCACGTTCTTTAATCTCAGGTAATCTGCATTCACCAGGAAGCGGGTAGATGTGTTGGTCCATGCATACGAGTTGGATATCTGTAAACGGGGAATGTCTGTATACCGGTTTTCCGGAGTCCATCTGTCTAACATATCAACCGACATTGCCCGTCCCGCTGAACTACCATTGTGTAAAATACCGGTTTTATCACCATTGTAGATTTTACCTCCTAAACTATAGGCAAAAAGAGCTGATAATTCAAACCCTTTATAGGTAACATTGGTTCCGAAACCTCCGGATAAGTCAGGTAAAGAGGTTCCTGCTATGATTTTAGATTCTGTTGTATTGGCTTCGTCGTATACTTTTGTTTTTACACGTTCGCCACTACTCTCTGTTTTATACCATTGAGGCAATCCGTCTTCCGGATCAATACCGGCCCATTCAACGATAAAGAAATCATAAATAGAACCCCCTACTTTTAGTAGTTTATTTCCGGAAATGATTTCTTTCTGAGGTAATTTAGTGATTCTGTTTTTGTAGTGAGTTGCATTGGCTGATACTTCCCAGGTCCAGTCTTTGGTTTTCAGGATAGTTCCTGATACGGAAATTTCCACCCCTCTGTTTCTGAGTTCTCCGGTATTGGCATCGTAACCGGCAAAACCAGTGGATAAAGGTTTCGGAATTTCAAATAATAAATCTTTGGAGCGACGGGTAAAGTATTCTATAGAACCTGATAAACGGTTGTTAAACAAACCGAAATCAAGAGCAATGTTGAAGTTCAGGTTCGTTTCCCATTTTAGATTTCTGTTGTCCAGTCTATAAGACACATACCCGGATTCTCCCTGGTTGTTTTGAATCTGGTAAAGTGCCTGGTAGGCATAATAAATGCTGTTGCCACTGCTATCCAGTAGGTTATCGTTACCCTGACCTCCGTAACTGGTACGCAGTGTTAATCTGTTAATAGGCTCAAATGCTTTAATCAATTCTTCTTCACTAATACGCCATGATACACCGATTGACCAGAAAGTACCCCAGCGGGATTCAGGAGCAAAACGGGAAGAACCATCCCGGCGAATAGAAGCCGAACCATAATATTTATGATTGTAATTGTACTCAATGTTACCAAAATAACTTAGTAGTTTATACTGGTCTGACTTCCCTGTGAAGGAAGATAATTCACTGGCTGCAACCGGTTCATATAAACCTAACTGAGGAAAACCATTTCTTTCACCTCCGAAATAGGCATAGTTGTATTCATAATATTCCTGTCCTGCGAGTATCTTAAAATCATGTTTATCATTCAGTCGGAATTTGTAAGTTAATACATTATTGCCGGTGAAACCGGTGGTGCGGTAGTTATATTTACTTGCACTACCCGGATTGTCGTTATCGGCTGATGCACCGTAAAGAGGGTTTGTATATACATGATTTACCCGGTTGGTATAATCAATATTTAAACTACCTCTGTAAGTTAATCCCGGAAGTAAATCAATTTCAAGTGCACCACGTATAGATGCCATATCACGGGTATTTCTGGTAAAGTCATATTCCGAAGAACCTAAATGATTGTATTTCGGATTAGCAGCCGAAGGACGATATCTACCATAATCAATTACTCTGTCTGCTTCTCCTACAATATTTCCTGCTTCATCCACATATGCACCTGTTGCCGGGTCACGAAGCCAGATAGGATAGAAATTAGGTACCATCCGTGCAAAGTTTAATGCATATTTGCTAGGTTACTGTCATCACTTTTAGGTGCATCCTGTACGGAGTGTGTAAGTGCAATACTGGTAGTTAGCCGGAGCCATGGTTTCAGTTCACTGTTTAAATTGGCACGTAAACTATATCGTTTGAATCCGGATGCAATTGCTATACCCTGATCATCCAGATACCCCAGTGATACATAATAGGAGTTCGTTTGTCCACCCCCTGCAATATTCACCTGTGCTTCTGCACGGTGTGCGTCCTGTGTATATTCTTTTACCCAGTCATCATCCCATA
This sequence comes from Tannerellaceae bacterium, assembly GCA_020860805.1. GTDB lineage: Bacteria > Bacteroidota > Bacteroidia > Bacteroidales > Tannerellaceae > UBA4116. Next base: position 4,076 of record JAJBTP010000289.1, read on the forward strand.
AAGGAGTTGCTCCGGATACCAGTTTGCCATCTGTTCCTACCGGGTTCGGATAATTAGGACCGTATGGATTGATTGATTCCTAAATTACTGACTACTCTACCGGATGCGTATGAAGCTGCATTTTCCAGGCTTAATCCTTCTACATAATATTGTTGGTTACGTAACGCTTCCCAGTATAATTGGAAATAATCGTTGGTACCAATCCGGTCATAGTCTCTGACTGCCCGGGATGAAATACCATATTTAAAACTTGCGTCAATTCTGACCTTTTGATTTTTAGAACCCTGTTTAGTGGTAATGATAATCAAACCATTGGCTGCACGTGAACCGTATAGTGCAGTAGACGAAGCATCTTTCATGACACTCATCGACTCGATGTCGGCAGGGTTGATAGAACTTAAATCCCCTTCATAAGGTGCACCGTCTACAATATATAATGGGTTACTGGATGCGTTGACCGACCCGACCCCACGAATAAAGATGGAAGCATCTGAACCCGGCTGCCCCGAAGACGATACAGCCTGTACACCGGCAGCACTACCCTGTAAAAGACGGGAAATACTACTAACCTGTGCATTGGCAATGTTCTCTTTCTTTAAAGTGGAAGCAGCACCTGTGTAACCGGCTTTGCTGGCAGTACCATAGGCTACAACAATGACTTCATCCAATTCGGTATCTAAACTCTCCATAATTACATCTAATGTATTTCCCCGTGGGGTTACTTCCTGAATTTTATATCCAATGTAACTGAATACAAGGGTAGCGCCCTGTGGTACATTGGGTTTCGCATACTTGCCATCCATATCTGTAATCACTCCGTCTG
>JAJBTP010000336.1 GCA_020860805.1 Tannerellaceae bacterium
GCGCAGATGAACGCAGAAAAATTAATTATATCTCTGCGTTCATCTGCGCTGTCTGTGTAATCTGCGTGCCTTTTTATTAAATAAAAAAATAATAAGAAAAAAATGACTAATACTAAAAAGAGTACTAACTCTATATCCTCTAAAGAGGGAAAACCAAAGACTGCCATTTTATTAATTCATTGTCCTGACCGTCCGGGGTTGGTGGCAGGTATTACTGAATTTATTCATATCAATGGTGGTAATATTATTTACCTGGACCAGCATGTGGACCGGGCGCATAAAATCTTTTTTATGCGGGTAGAGTGGGATTTGTCGGATTTTGTTATACCGGCAGATAAGATTGAAGAGTATTTCAATACACTGTATGGTATGAAATACGAAATGCATTTCCGGCTTTATTTTAATGATTACAAACCACGCATGGCTATTTTCGTCTCCAAAATGTCACACTGTATTTATGATCTTCTGGCGCGTTATACAGCCGGTGAATGGAATGTGGAGGCGCCTTTAATTATCAGTAATCATCCGGACCTGGAAGAGATTGGTAAACGCTTCGGCATTGATTACCATGTTTTCCCGATTAACAAAGAAAACAAAGAGAAACAGGAAGCTGCTGAGTTGGCTTTGCTGGAAGAATATAAGATTGATTTTATTGTACTGGCCCGATATATGCAGGTGATTACCGATAAAATGATTGAAACATATCCCAACCGGATTATCAATATTCATCATTCGTTCCTTCCTGCCTTTGTAGGTGCTAAACCGTATCATGCAGCATTTGAAAGAGGGGTGAAGTTAATCGGTGCAACCAGCCACTATGTGACGGCTGATTTGGATGCCGGCCCTATTATTGAACAGGATATCGTACGTATCTCACATAAAGATACGGTTGAAACCCTGGTACATAAAGGCCGTGATTTGGAAAAGATCGTTCTGTCCCGTGCGGTAGAAAAACATATCCAGCGTAAGGTTTTAACATATAAGAATAAAACAGTTATATTTAACTGAGGAAGTCTTGTTAGTTGTAATTAGTAAAGAGAAATCTCATATGCCTGGCACAGCAGTGCCAATAGCATGGCAGACTCGTGCCAATAGCTTGGCAAAGTAGTGCCAATACGATGGCACAAGGAATGCGAAGTTATGATAAAGAAGTGTCATAAGATTGATAAAATCTTTCTTCCGTTTGGATAAATTGGAGTTGTCGTCGGAAGATTTATATAAAAGATAAGGCTATCTGATTAGATAGCCTTATCTTTTATTTTTATCATTTGACAGGTTCAATCCGGAAGGAGTAACTTAAGGGTTGATTTTCCGGAATCATATATTGGGGTAGGGGGCGTGGGCCGCAACTTGCATTCCCTAATCCCTGCTGAATACAATCCAGGCTTAAGTAGACTTCCGGTTTACGGATGTTATCCAGTTCAAAATCATGTTTGGCTAACCATAGGTCTTTGTCTGTAAAATGTAATGCACTGAAACTAAGCTGGTCTTTGGAGGTGATTTTAATACCTCTGTTATTTTTATCAGTTACAGTCAGCCATCTTACATCTTCCCGGTTACCCATAGACTGGGCACGTACATAGTGTTCTGCTTCCATGTCTTTAGCTGTGGTTTGGTACATACCAATATAGGCAGATACTTTCCGGTCCCAATAGTTTTCGTGGGGGCCACAACCGTACCAGGTAATGTTATCCAAACCTTCTTTTATTACTGCCTGCAATCCTAACCGGTGTACAATAGGGCTGTTTAATGGTTTGGTGAAGGTGGCATCTACATCTATCGTACCGTTGGAATAGATACTATATTTTACAAGGTACGGGATGGTTATCGGATTTTTGTAATCGATAGTTGCCTGCATATAGGTAAGAATAGTGACCGATTTTTTATCATCCGACACTGTATAGCTTACCATAGGTTTGGAATTAGCGGACGGATAATAATCCTGGTCTGTATATTTATCGTTGCTTACGCTACGATACCAATTAAGTGCTAATCCTTTATTCTCATGGAGTAGTTCCCGGGCATCATATTTCAAAGACGTTATTATACCTGTTGACAGGTCTATGGTGGTTTCGAAATCTGTTCCGTTTATAATTAATTGTTGTCCCTGTTCTTTTACCTGTATCGCAGAAAGTGGCTGGATATCTACCTCGGGAGTTACCGGACGGTTAGTTAAGGCGAATTGTTCCGAAGCTACTATGTGTCCTTTTTCAGCCCAGAGGGTATTTTCTTTAAGTTTGAAGTAAATATTCAGGAAATGCTCTTTTCCGGCTTCCAGGTTTCTGTTATACGGGATTATTAGACTTGTTTTTTGATGTGGTTCCAGGTTCAGAGGGGGTAACGTACCGGATTCGGCCGGAACGCCATCTTTTATTACTTCCCAGGTAATATCAAATTCATTCAGATTGAGGAAGTCGAATTCGTTTTCGATTTCAATTTTACCACTCATCATGGCTAAAGGTGCCATTAAGATGGATTGATATACCTTTTTGGTTTCTAATAGTTTGGCTGTTACCCGGCGGTCAGGGGTGGTAAGGCCGTTGCATACAAAATCGGCATCATTGGGTTTATCACCAAAATCACCGCCATAATAATATTTATCCGGTGATTCGCCAAATTTATTGATAGCCTGGTCTACCCAGTCCCATATACAACCACCGATTAGCCGTTCTGACTTACGGATATATTCCCAGTATTCGTATAGATTACCCGGCGCATTTCCCATAGCGTGTGCGTATTCGCAGAGGAAGTAGGGTTTGTCTTCGTCCATATGGTCAATGCGGTTTAAGTCTCTCATGTCCGGATACATTTGTGACCGGATATCTGCTAATTCATTTTTCCCTTCGTAATGGATGGGGCGGCTGGGGTCTAATTCTTTAGCCCGTTTATACATGGCATCAAAGTTATTTCCGTTGCCTCCTTCGTTCCCCAGTGACCAGAAAATAACGGAAGGATGGTTTTTATCTCTTTCAATTACCCGTTCAATACGATCTACGAATGCCGGAATCCAGCTGGGTTTTTCTGCAATCGAATGGTTGCCATGATTTTCCAAATCTGCTTCGTCCATTACATACAGGCCATAATAATCAAACAAAGCATACATTTTCGGGTCATTGGGGTAATGACTGGTTCGTACGGTATTGATGTTATGTTGTTTCATTAACAGGATATCCTGTATCATGGATTCGACCGGAACAGCTCTGCCATATTGTGGATGGGTATCGTGGCGGTTTACTCCTTTAAAGAATACGGGTTGATTGTTGATATATACCCGTTTGTTTTTAATCTCAATATCCCGGAATCCGAATTTTGAGGAGACTGCTTCAGTTTCTTTTCCGTTTGCATCTTTTAAAGAAAGGATAACTGTATATAAATTGGGTTTTTCGGCCGACCAGAGTAGGGGAGCCTGAACCGTTGTTTCAACTGTATATTCTTTTTCTTTTTTACTGCTTATGGGCTCTACTGCCTGGGAAAGAGTGGCCACCGTTTTACCCGAAGGATCTAACAGGGTGATATCTACTGTGGCTGCGGCAGATTTTTTCTTATCATAATTGCGGAGGGTTGTTTTTACTGAGAATTTACCGGATGTGTAATTATTCGCTGTAAATTCTGATTGCAGGAAGTAATCCCGGATGTGTAATTTAGGAGTTGCATAGATGTATACATCCCGGTGTATCCCGCTCAGGCGGAACATATCCTGGTCTTCTATGTAACTGGCATCTGTCCACCGGTATACTTCTGCTGCGATGGTATTTTCTCCGGTCTTTACATAGGGGGTAATGTTAAATTCGGCATCATTATTGGCTCCCTGGCTGTAGCCTACTTTTGTACCGTTAATCCATACGTAGACACCACTGTATACGCCGTTGAAATGTAGAATAATTTCTTTTCCGTCCCACTCTGCGGGTATCTGGAAAGTGCGGCGGTATGAGCCTACAGGATTCACTTCTGTTTCGTTGGTATATCCTTTTTGTGGTTGTATAAGTGGAGGGTTGTTTTTGAAGGGATAGGTAATATTGGTGTAAATAGGGGTGCCATATCCGAACATCTCCCAGTTGGAGGGTACGGTAATTTCTTTCCATCCGGATACATCATAATTCATTTTATAAAAGTCAACCGGCCGTTCGGAGGGTTGTTTTACCCAATTGAATTTCCAGTTACCGTTGAGGGAAAGGTAATAGCCGGAAGTGGGTTCCTCCCAGGGCCTATCGAATGTTTTGTCTGATTTTAATGCTTCGACTGAGGGGTAAGGGATATAAGTGGTGTGCCCTGGTTCTTTATTAACTTCAAAAATGAGTTCGTTTTCCCATTCTGTTTTTCCTCTTACAATTACCTCTTTAGGTGCTTTAACTGATGTTTCAATTAAACGCCATAGTTGTGAACTGTTGGGTATTTGATACAGAATGGCTCCTGTCGATTCATCTCCGTTATAGGCGAGTGACATCCCACTACTTCGCTGAATCAGGCTCCAGGCACCGGTTACCGGTTACGTTTATGCTCCATTGCTGATTCCGGTTTGAATTGCTGGATTCCCATTGCATCAGGGGACTTCCGTTGCCTGTATGGATATTTGCATTGTCCATACTTTTCTTTGTATAGGGATTGGCGATGGTGTAGTATCCGTTATCCAACCGGGTGATTTTCCATAGTTGTCCTTTGTTCCCTCTTTCATCTTTGGAAAGAATAAAGCCGCTTCCGTTTTCTTCACTTTGCTTGTTGTCTATAACTAATCCGGAGGGGGAAACAATTTTATAGAGTACATCCGGATTTATTTCCTGAGCCGTTAATCCGGTTGTGCAAAGGACTAGCAGGATGCATAACCGGATATAACCAGGTAGTTGTTTTCTCATGTTTTTAATTTTTAGTTGTTTATTTTATGAAGGTATATTAAAAG
>JAJBTP010000456.1 GCA_020860805.1 Tannerellaceae bacterium
TTAAAAAACCGTATAAAAGGAATGAAAAGAGGATTATGTTTATCTTTGTTTCTTTAATATAATAGCCATGACAAACAAAAGCATCAAACAAACAGTTCTATTTTTCTTTCTTACAGTATTCATTTTACCTTCTTATGTGAATGCGCAAAAAAAGCAGCAACCGGAACAGAAAGGCGTTGCTGTAATCAACCGTGCAAATGCACAAGCCTATATCGGGTTTCTCGCTTGTGATGAATTGGAAGGACGTGAAGCCGGATTCAGAGGCGGACGTATCGCCGGAAATTATCTGGCAGCTACGTTGCAGGTAATGGGAATCCAACCTTTGTTAGGAGATTCCTATTTTCAGCCATTTGAAGCTTATAACTATGAACGGCAGCAAAGAAAACGTTTTCAGGTTCATCCGGATTCTATAGCCAAAATCACACAGGGGGTTCATCAGAAACTCGATATGCGGAATGTACTGGGAATGATTGAAGGAAAGAATCCTAATGAATTTGTAATCGTAGGGGCCCATTATGACCATCTGGGAATAGACCCGATGTTAAATGGTGACCAGATATATAACGGAGCAGATGATAATGCGTCGGGTGTTTCAGCAGTATTACAGATAGCGCAAGCCTTTTTAGCCACAGGTGTACAACCGGAGCGGAGTGTTATTTTTGCTTTTTGGGATGGAGAGGAAAAAGGCTTATTGGGTTCTAAATATTTTACTCAGGTATATCCCCAAATCGGACAGGTAAAAGCTCATCTTAATTTTGATATGATTGGCCGGAACACTAATGAAGCAAATCCTACCCATGTGGTATATTTCTATACAGAGGCCCATCCGGTGTTTGAAACCTGGTTAAAAGAGGATATTCAAAAATACAATTTGAATTTATCCCCCAATTACCGTCCATGGGACCGCCCGGTAGGAGGTAGCGATAATGCATCGTTTGCAGTACTGAACATTCCGGTTATCTGGTATCATACGGATGGCCATCCTGACTATCATATGCCGGGTGATCATACCGACCGTATTAACTGGGAAAAAGTAGTAGATATAACCAAAGCCTCTTTTTTGTCTATGTGGAAGTTGGCGAACGAAAAAGAGTTTTAAAATCAATTATATTAGAAATATTTTCTTTATATTCGCAATGAAACCGTTTTATAAATCTTTAATCATGACAAAATGATATCAACTTCACATTTACAGGCAATGCCTGACAAAGACTCCTTACGGAAACTTTGTAAATCAATTGCAGTTTTAGAAGCTATCTTCTCGCCGGATTGGGAATCCAGGTATTACTCTTATAATCAGAACTGGTCAGACGGAGAAGAATTTTTTTTGAAATGAGGGATGGCAGTGGCGAACAGATGTTAATTCTGTTTCGTAAGGAAGGATGTGTAATTAATGGTTTTACCCAGGAGGCAGAACTATTGGATAGAGAAAAACTGAATAACTTGTTACCAGACTGTTTTAAAGAGTTTATATTTGGAGAACCCGTTTGTACCATTGGTACTACTTTTTGTCTCTGGATGATCGATGCCGGAAAATGGGAAACTGGCGGATTGAATACTCCGGATGATCTTTCCGATACTTTACTCTCTATTTTTGATGGTAGGCCTGAAACTTATATAGAATGGGCTGACGAATATTATTTTGAAGGTGAACATCCTGACGGTGAAATTCCTCTTGAAGTCGTACGTCAGATATATCAGGGAAAAGTACTGACCAAAGAAATGGTTTTAAAACTAACGGATGAATTTGAAGAATGGGAACAATTGAAAGAAGATTTAGAGGAGATTGGATATCCTTTTGCCTTTAAAAGTGAGGAATAAAATTGTCTAATATTTTGTCATAGCTGTCTAATATTTAGACAGCTATTTTATTCTTTGGCTATTTGTATATTGTTTATATTCAGGGGTTTGTTTGTTTTGGCATATTTTTTGATTATTTATGTTTAGTAATGATCAGAAAAAAACTACTAAACGATGAATCACTTATTTAATATTAAATCATTTTTGAAGTTTCTGGGGAAAAATAAACTCTACACCTTCATTGAGATCTTTGGTCTGTCTGTCTCTTTTACGTTTGTTATTTTAATTGCCGTCTATACATATCAGGAATTATCTGTTGACCGTTTTCATACCAATGGCGACCGCTTATTTGCACTGGCCAATGAAGAAACCTATGGTTTCGCTTATAAATTAGGGGATCGTATAAAGGATATGTATCCGGAGGTAGAAGCCATTTGTCCGATGGTGAATTATCATAAAAAGACACCTGTACATTTAATGGATAGAAAAGTCAATGCAGATTTATTATTTGCGGATTCTGCATTTTTTAATATGTTTTCTTTTAATCTTCGTGAAGGAGACCGTATAAATCCATTAGGAGCCCGTAATCAAGCCGTTATTTCAAATTCGTTTGCCCAAAAAGCTTTTCCGGATAGGAACCCATTAGGAGAAGTGATAGAAATAGAGGGAGAAGGAAGTGCTGTCAAAGTGATTGTGAATGGAATCATGGAAGATATTAAAAACTCTGCCATACCGTATGGAGATATTCTGTTAAGAATAGAAAATATTGCAGAGTTGACTCCCTGGGAAGCCACGGATTACATGGGTAGTTTTGGTGGTGTTCCTATTCTCTTATTGGTAAAAGAGGGAGCGGATATTCAATCGAAAGCAGATGATTTGCTGGCTTATATGAAAGAACATATCTGGGCTTATAAAGAAGGCGTCAATACACATGTATCTTTTGTTCCTTTGAAAGAGATTTATTTTTCCAATATTAAAGGGATAGATGGCTTTCTCTTTACACAGGGTGACTGGACATTTGTAATGATACTATTGTCTGTGGGAGTGCTTATTCTGATTTTTGCTGTTATTAATTATGTAAATCTTTCTGTAGCGCAGACCGGTTTCCGGGCTAAAGAAATGGCCACGCGCCGCTTATTAGGCTCTTCACGCCGGGAATTGTTTTTCCGTTTAATGGCAGAATCTATTTTGCTGAGTGTGGTTTCTTTTATAATAGGAGTATTGCTGGCTGTAGCCGTTCTTCCTTTTGTCAATGATTTACTTCAAACGTCTATGGATTTGAAAGAAATGCTAACCCCTTTCATTCTTTTCTTAACAGCGTTAATGGTCGTTTTGATAGGCGCTGTTTCCGGATTCCTGCCTGCAGTTATTATTTCTAATGCCAAACCTGTAGAAGTTGTGAAAGGAGCCTTCCGGCAAAAAACAAAAATGATATTCAGCCGGTTTTTTATTACGTTTCAAAATGTCATCACTATTGGGTTGGTTGCGGCTTCTATTACGATGATTTTTCAAATCAATCATTTAATAAAAGCTCCCTTAGGATATAATACCACTAATATTATTAATATTCCGGTAGAAGCTTTGCGCTCAAAGGAGCAGGCTCAATTAGTGGCTCAGGAAATAGAACAATTAGGAACTGTCAGCCGGGTTGGTTTTGGCCGGGGTATGCCGTTTAACAGGGGAAATAATTATACCGGTATGGTGGGAGACAATTTAGTACAGGTGCAAACATTTGAAGGGGATTCATCCTATGTGAATATGCTGGGATTTGAAATTCTGAAAGAGAATCAGTTGGCGACAGGGAATGGATATTATCTAACTCCACAGGCATTCAAAGAATTTTCTCTGGAAGAAGATGCTACGAGCTTTATTTTTTCGAGTTTATCTTCTCAGCCTCAGTTAATAGCCGGAATGATTAAAGAATTTCAGTTACAAAATATTCTATTTGAATCGCGCCCCATTATTTTAGCTATAAAAAGAGTCGACGATTTGGATTTAAAACATTTGGTCGTAGAAGTAACAGGAGATTCTTATGCGGCTATGGAACAGGTGAAAGCTACTTATGAACGTCTTACTTCTTTAGAGTTTCCGGGTAAATTGATAGACCGGCAGATAGAAGAGTCTTTTAGTAACCAGCAAAAGACTGCCCGGATTGTAACTCTTTTTGCCGGGGTTGCTATTTTATTATCCTTATTAGGATTGCTGGCCATGTCCACCTATTTTATCCAACAACGCTCACGGGAAATAGCTGTCCGGAGAATATTTGGTTCGGATAATCTGCAAATATTGCGTAAATTAGTCTATACCTTTTTGTCGTATGTTGTAATCGCATTTGTTCTTGTTACTCCATTTATCTGGTATCTGTTACGTCAATGGTTATCCGGTTATTCATACCGTATTGCCTTAAGCCCGTGGATTTTTATTGCATCCGGTTTCTTCTGCCTGTTGATTGCATTTTCAACTGTTATCTGGCAGAGCTATTTGGCAGCAAACAGAAATCCCGTAGAGAGTATTAAAACAGAATAAACTGATAGGAGTATAAATAAGGGTTTATCAAATATACTTATAGTACTTGAAATGGGAAGAATCTGTGTCCAAAGACCGTTAATTTCAAATCGAGAACCTTTACTCTCGTTCTCAATTAGAAATGAATAATTGCAAACCCGTTCACAATAGGTTATTTCACCCCTAAGATACAGGGTAGTACCAGGATGTAAAAGTATTTTATTTCCATTGGGAATATTTGTAATATAGGGTTGGGCAGTAGGCTCAGCGGTATATAAACAGGTTCTGCTTAAATAATTTGTATCTTCTATAATAAGGTCGGGAGTAACTATTTCCGGACTATTAGCAGATGTCCAATCGAATGCTCCGTATTCGTCACTTTCAAAATGAGAAAAACAGATTACATCCCTGAATATCTCATTTGTAGGTTCCCAAATATCTTCAAAGGTATTATTTGAAAGAATAATATTCTGGCACTCTTTATCACTATCGTATATTTTACGAAGGGGGTCAATCTCCTGAAACTCTGTATTTTACAATTTTAAAACTTTTTCCTCTTTTCTGGAGAATGGTG
>JAJBTP010000224.1 GCA_020860805.1 Tannerellaceae bacterium
TTACTACACCTTGCCCTTCGTCTATTACACTTTGTGGGAGAGGCATTAAAACCATGTGATCCTGAGCTGTTTTTGAATTCTTATAAGTTTTTGCATATTCAATATATTTACCATGACGGATTAGGTCTGCACGGCGTAATCCTTCAAACCAGAATTCATGTCCTCGTTCCAGTAATAATTTTTCCAGGAAATCATCTACTCCGGTGAAATCACTTTCTTTGTATTCTTCTATTCCGGCTCGTTTTCGAATTCTGTTTAATAAGTCAACAGCTTCAGAAGTTACACTGTTATTTTTACGAACAATCACTTCTGCCAGTTGTGTTAAAACATCTGCGTAACGGTATATAATCCAGTCCACCTGGCTTTCTTCACCTGTCGCAACCGGATCTTCTCCGTATTTAACTGGTAATGCTCCTTTGATTAATACAGTTCCGGGATTTTGTTGATTGTATATTTTTCCGTCTGTGCCCTCAAATTCACCTACTAATACTTTTAACCGTTTATCTGTGGGATCAAATGTTTCATAGAATGACCAGGGGACACGGTATCCTCCCCATTTCTGGATATTCGGATTTTTAGTCGGATATTCACTGGAAAGCACATGTGCTAACCATAACTGTTTGTTTACATTACGGCTACATTGGCATGCCCAGATAATTTCCTTATTTTTTTCATTTTCAAGAGTGAAAATATCTTCGTATTCATCCATCAGGCCATATCCGTATTCAGATTTTATCAATTCACGGCCACATTCTTCTGCTTTACCCCATTCTCCTTCGAGCATATATAATTTCATAAGAATCATATAGGCTAAGCCTCCGGTAAACCGTCCGTAGTTTACATCTGACGGACTATAGTTGACCGGTAATACTTTTATAGCCTCTTTTAATTCGGTTTCAATATAATTTACCATCCATTCTTTGTCCGGACGTGCTACTTGTATATCTGCTGTAGGATTGTTTAATTCTTCAATAGTTGCTATCTGAACCGGGCCGTATAAGTCATATAAAAGATAGGCTAACCAACCACGGCCGCAATGAAGTTGTGCATTCATTTCCTTCAGGCGCTCTTCGGTCATAGGAATATCTTTGATACGTTCCATGGCAAGGGTCATCTTGCTTATGTCCCTGAGATACTCTTCATAAAACTGAATAACTCCCTCCGAATGTGATGTGAAATTCATGGTGATAACATCAGGCCAGACTGCATCGTTCCATTGACAATCTCCGATATCAGTTGTCATTTCCGTAATAATCTGAATACCGCCTGATGCTGTAGAAAAAATACCATCCCAATAGTTGGAGCGAAATGGCCCGTAGGCGGCTGCAACGACTAATGCTTCGGCCTCTGCTTCTGTTGTAGGAAAAATATCAGGGCTGATAATGTTATACATTTCTGATTCCAGATTTGTACAGGAGAAAAATGTAAAAGTTCCTATTAAGAAAGAATATATCTTTTTCATACTATAATTCATTTAATCAGTTAAAATGTTATTTCCAAACCTAAGCTATAGCTTCTGATATTAGGATAAGACCAGACCGTTGAGTCGGTTTCCGGGTCAAGTCCGTCGTAGGGTGTTATAACAAAAGGATTATTAACGTCGGCATATATTCTTACATTGGAAAGAATTTTTTTCGAGGTATTCATAGGTATATTATATCCTAATGTAATATTCCGGCAACGGATAAACCATATTTTTTTATGGAAATAGTCTCCTACGCCCCATGTGCTTTTATCCTGGAAATAACCGGGACGTGAAGCATTTGGGTTTTCATGTGTCCATACTTCTTTGGCTGTTACCGGCATGTTATATCCACGGTAGAGATTTACAATACCCGTCATATTATCGGCACCGGTTAACCATAGATCTTTATAAGAACCGTAGTTTAATAGGTTGAATTGTCCGTAGAAATAAACATTCAGGTCAAAATTTTTCCAACGGAAGTTATTATTAAAACCTAACAGATAACCGGGGTCTTCATTTCCGTAAAATACTTTATCGGCATCATCCAGTATTCCGTCTGGTTTTCCTGTCCGGATAGGATTCCCATTGGTATCGTATTTTATGTTCCCGTCTGTATCTTTTTCAAAACCATCAATATCTCTGATGTAGACTTGTCCGGGTAAGGCTCCCGGCATGTGGGGAACACTTTGTCCCTCCTGAATAATTCCACCGGCTAAATATCCGTATTCACCCCGTAATGGTGCATTATAAATAGAGTAAGCAGCAGGTTTCCAGGTGAATTCTCTTTCTTTCCATTTATCTCTGTAGAAAGAGAAAGTAAAGTCGGAACTCCATTCAAAATCAGGATTTTGAATATTCCGTGTATTGACAGTTAATTCAAATCCCTGGCTTTGAGTTTTTCCTAAGTTGGCAGCCACTATTTTAACTTCATTGTAAACCAACAAATCACGTTCGTTCAGCTGGCCTGATACGGTTTTGTTGAAATATTCGGCTGTCATGTTGATCCGGTTATTCAAAAATCCTAAATCCAGACCGATATTCCATTCTTTTGTAGTCTCCCATCTTAATTCCGGATTACCAATCTGTTTTGTGTATACTCCTTTGGACTCTGTATCACCAAACTCATTATTGATGCCTACTTCATAATAACTGATTGCCCGGTTTCCGATATTGGAATTACCTGTTTCACCGTAGCTAAGTCTTAATTTACCGTTTGATAAAATAGTACTGAAGGGTTTCATAAACTCTTCTTCAGTGAAACGCCAGCCGGTAGCTACCGATGGAAAATATCCCCAGCGGTTGTCTTTATTGAAATTAGATGCACCGTCAGCACGTAAAGTGACCGTTAAAAGATACCGGTCCATAAACGAGTAGTTAACACGGCCAAAGAAAGAAGCCAATTCATCTTTGGTTGCCGTAGAACCTACAATCGGTTTTGGAGCTGCCCCGGCGCCAGATTATTGTATAAAAATCCGTCAACAAGAAACTGGTTATTGCCGGCACTTAATCTTTCATAATGGAATGACTGGAAAGAATATCCACCCAATACATGGAAATTATGATTGTTTATTTGTTTATTGTATTTGGCAGTCAGTTCAAAAAGATAATCGGAATTATCAGCCTGTGCAATATCTGCTCTTCCACCTTCTTTTTGACCATACAGAGTTGTCTTTGGCGGGTAGGTTTTTGCTTTTTGATAATTTCTGTCGATACCCATATTAGCTGTAATTTTGAGGTCTTTAATGGGTTCGACTTCCAGATAGGCTGTTGCCAGCAAACGTTCTTTGGTGGTTTTATCTGTAATTTCCAATAAGGAAACCGGATTTGGCAGATAAGCTGCTTCTGTGTTGAGGATATAATTACCCAGTTCGTCTTTAATACCTAAAAGTGGGTTAAATTGAGCAGCAGATACTAAAATACTGGCATTCTCATTTTGTCCGACACCTAAAGGAACGTTGTTAAAGTTATTCCGGGATACTGTAAGATTAATACCCGCTTTAACATACCGACTTAAAGTCTGTTCGAGATTGACCCGACCGGTAAAACGTTCCAAATCGTTTTCTTTGATGATACCTTCCTGATTAAAATAGTTAGCAGAAACCAGATATTTAGTATGTTCAGTACCTCCTGTTATGGACACGTTGTGTTGCGTCTGAAAACCTAAACGGGTAATTTCATCAAACCAATCCGTATTATTTGCCGGGTTATTAATCTGGGCATCTGTATATCTGGGTGTATAATTTCCCGTAACAGGATTTGATCCGTAAGGTCCATATTCATTTTCTCTCAACCAATCTTCTATATAATATTTATTAGACTCAATCATAAATTCCCGGGCATTGAGCATTTCGTATCTACGGGCAATTTGTTGTACGGAAGCTGTTCCCGAATATCTTACCTGAGGAGCTCCGGTACGTCCTTTTTTGGTTGTAATGATAATAACGCCATTGCCTGCTCTTGCTCCATAAATAGCTGTGGAACTGGCATCTTTTAAGACCTCGATGGATTCGATATCATTCGGATTAATAGAGGCTAACAGATTATCTGTCGTGCCACTTTTATACTTTCCGACTTCACTCATATCAGCAGGATTACTGATTGGAAAACCGTCAATGATAATTAACGGATCGTTCCCTGCTTTATCAGAAGAAGCAGCTCCACGAATACGGAAAGTGCTTCCTCCTCCGGGTTGGGCACTTTGTAAGCTAACCTGAAGTCCGGCAGCCTTTCCGGCTAAAGCATGGCTGATTGTAGAAACAGTAGCTACAGGTGCATCATCCAGCTTAACAGTTGCAATGGCTCCGGTAAGATCTTTCTTTTTCATGGTTCCGTATCCTACGACTACCACTTCTTCCAGAGCCTGCGTATCTTCTTTTAAAGCAATCCGGATGCTGTTTCTGTTTTTAACAGGAATTTCCTGTATAATATAACCAATGTAAGATATTTGCAGAATAGCATCTTCCGGAACTTCCAGTTCAAAAGCTCCGTCAAAATCTGTAATGGTTCCATTACCTGTTCCTTTGACGATTACATTCGCACCGATAATAGGTTCTCCGGCTTCATCTTTGATTATACCACTTACTTTTTTAGAAGTTTGCTGAAGAATTACTTCCGGTGCGGATTTAGCTGTTAATACAACATGCCGGTCTTTAATTGAATAGTTTATTCCTGTTTTAGATGAAATTGCATTCATTACATCTTTTATAGTGGAATTTTCCAAATCAAGAGTTAATTTCTCATTCTTATTGATTTCATCAACATTATAGAAGGATAAGAACTCAGATTGTTTTTCAATCTGGTACAATACATTTTCCAGCGTCTCATTCCGGGCTTTTATATATAGACTGGCGTTTTGTGCATACGTGGAGGACGAAAGGTGAGACAATCACAATAATAGTATTAAAAATGT
>JAJBTP010000412.1 GCA_020860805.1 Tannerellaceae bacterium
GAAGAGAGTCGTTCTGCTGTCCGGAAACAATTACAGGAAGTGGAATCTGAAAGCAAAAAAGCAGAGGAACAGATTGTTCTCTTACAGGGTTGGTTTAAAAAGTATGCAGATAAAGAAAAAGTTGCCAATCAGTTTGAAGCCTTATTAATTCATTTGGATGAAGCCTTTTTGGTAAAGAAAGAGATCCAACAGACAGAAGAAAAAATTAAATCTCTGCAGGCAAAACAAACCGAACAGCAAAAACAACTGGAAGTAACGGTTCGTTCTGTCCGGGAAAAAGAAGTTATCCGGCAGGTAACGGAAGAAAAAATCAAAGAAGAAGAGACATTCCTGCAGGCCGTATCCCGGGATACTGCAGAAAATGAAATACGCGTAACCCGGAAACAGCGGGAAGAATTATTGATAGAACAGGCTCGTTTCGTAACAACCGGAAATATAGCTGCTTTAAGGGATAAACTGATAGAAGGAGAACCTTGTCCGGTTTGTGGTAATAAAGAACATCCGTATGCCTCTCCTGCTATTCATCAACAAATGGATGAGCGGAATAAGCAAATTGCCGCCCTGACTCTCCGGTTAGGTGAATTGGATAAGGTGGTGCAGGACTATCAGAAACGGCAAAACCAGCTGGCACAATTTCAGCAACAACTGGTGCAACAGGAAAAAGAACTCTCACAGTGGAGAACCCGTCTGGCGGAACTGGAAAATCAGGGAAAAGTCTTTTTAGGGCAAATGGAAACAGCACACCAGTTAATCGAAGAACAACAAAAACGGCTTGAACGGTCTCTGCAGTCAACATCCGCATTGTTTGGAAATGATGAATGGCAAACCGGGTGGCGGACTGAACCGGAAACTTTCCGGAACACATTAGTTGCTTTTACGGAAGGCTGGAACCGGAAGAAAGAACAATTGAAGGAGGCTGAGAAACAACTTGAAGTTTGCCAGTCTGAAATGAGTTTTAAGAAACAACTTTTGCAAAAAGAAGAGACCGGATTGCAGGACTTATTGAAAAATTATCAGGAGAAGCAGGCGACTGCCGACCGCCTGTTAGAAAACCGGTCCCGCTTGTTAGAAGGAAAGCCGGCCCGGGAAGTTGAGGAAGCATTAAACCGTTCTATAGAAAATTACCGGAAACAGTGTGAAATTCTGCAAAATATAGCCCGTGAGCATGCTACTCAGGTAGACCAGACTAAAGGTGTATCCGGACAAATAGCGAAAGAACTGGAACAGGCAGAGCAGGAGTGGAAAGGGCATTCGGATAAGTTACAAGCCTGGATTGAAGCGAATAATGTTTCGGTAGAAGGATTCACTATAGAGCGGGAGAGTGAGCAATTAACCAAACAGAAAGCAGAATACACATTCCGTCTTCGAACCCATGCGGAAAATCAACGGAAAATTGCCGGTTTTCAGAAAGACCTGAATGATCGCCGGGAGAAATATGAACAGTGGGCAAAATTAAATGAACTCGTCGGATCAGCGGATGGAGGAAAGTTCAGACGGATAGCTCAGGGATATACATTAGATGTATTAATTAACTATGCAAATGTACAATTAAAGAACCTGACTCACCGGTATCGCCTGGAACGGGTTCCTGATACGTTGGCTTTACAGGTGATTGACAGGGATATGTGTGACGAAATACGTACCGTTCATAGTTTGTCCGGAGGTGAGTCTTTTTTGGTTTCTCTTGCCCTGGCTTTAGGATTATCCTCTCTTTCTTCCAACCGGATGAAGGTAGAAAGTCTGTTTATTGATGAAGGGTTTGGTTCGCTGGATAGTGATACGTTACGGGTAGCTATGGATGCTTTGGAAAGCCTTCGTACACAAGGGCGCAAAATTGGTGTTATTTCTCATGTCCAGGAAATGACTGAACGAATTCCTGTACAAATCAAAGTATCCCGTTCCGGAAATGGCAGGAGTTATCTGGAGATAACTAATCCCTTAACTCCCTGAAAGAATGTGTTAAATAAAAAAGACGTAACCTGCTGGCTACGTCCTTTTCCTCCCCTATCCAGGGGATTTGTAAAACTCTATTATGTAATAAATAAAGGTCTATTCCTCAATAATGATGCGGAATCCTACATTGAACGGGCGTTGCCATGGATAATATCCTTTTCTGGATGCAGCTGTTGCATACTGAGGCCGTTCTATCCAGGAACCTCCGCGTACCACCTTCTTCTCGGCAGAGGTGTGCCCGCTTTTTTCTTTCAACGGATAGGTTTCAAAAGAAGAACGGGTCCATTCTGCTACGTTGCCGTGTATATCGTGTAATCCCCACGGGTTTGCCTGATAGGAGGCTACCGGCCCTGAAACCATATATCCGTCATTTACTTCCATTACTTTGGGTTGAAAATCCCAGAATTTTCGCATTGGTTCATCGGGTTTCATCGGTTGAGGATTGACTCCTACTACTGCTAAATCAACCAGCGAACTATCCGCCAGGTTTTCATATACTGCAAAGTTAGCTTTGGAAGAACCATACCAGAAATCATTATCCGAACCGGCACGTGCAGCCCACCCCCATTGTGTCTCTGTGGGTAAAAGAACTTTTTGAGAGGTTAATCCGGCTACTTTTTTACAAAATTCGTTTGCATCTTCCCAACTTACCCGGATCACAGGTTGCTGTGGTTCATTGGCTGCGTATCCGGGGGTTGTATGGTCTTTCCAAGTTTGTCCGAAATAACGGCTGTCATGTTCCGGGAAAAGGGAGGTAAATTGTTCGTTGGTAATTTCTGTTTTACTCATCCAGAAACCCTTCTTAACCTCCGTTTTGAAAGCGGGTGAAGCAGCCGGTTGACCATTATCTCCCATAACGAATGTTCCTTCCGGTATCCATACCATCTCTATTTCTATACCAGGGGCGATGGTAAGTTTCTTTTCCTGTATTCCTTTGGTATTTTGTTTCTGATGGGCTGTTTCCGGATTGAAAGGAAAACCTTTTACTTTT
Source organism: Tannerellaceae bacterium (assembly GCA_020860805.1). Taxonomy (GTDB): domain Bacteria; phylum Bacteroidota; class Bacteroidia; order Bacteroidales; family Tannerellaceae; genus UBA4116. Next base: position 2,945 of record JAJBTP010000412.1, read on the forward strand.
ACACGTTCCGTTTTTTTAGCGGATGGAGCCGGTGTTTTAACTGTATTATCTCCTTGTTTTTCTAACCAGGCAGCATACTCTTTAATCTCTTTTTGCCAATCCACTTTTATATTACAATATTTTTCAGATAATTCCTGTCTGCGTTTTACCTGATCATACCCTTTTAATTCGCTCACCTCAAAGAACGCTCCGTGATAAGGTGCATTCAAATCTATCCAGCTATATAATGTCTTCTGGTCTTCCTCAGAAAGAGAAACTCCGTGATGACCGGATTCCAGTATACGAATTAATTCGCTGTTATTGACATAATATTCGTAAGGTTTCAATACATATATATCAGCTTCCGGCCCCTGGCGGTATACATATGGGCGAAGATTCAAATAGCTCTGATCGAGTTCACGCTTTACTTTTACCCAGTTCCCTCTTTCATATTTAACCATTTGTCCGCCTCTGAAATCCGGTTTCGCTTTAGTACCATCATGGCAGGAAATACAATTCCTGTCTAATAACGGCTGGATTTCCAGTGGAAAAGTAAATGGTCGTACGCCTCCTCTCGGAATATCTAATTCACGGGGTGCCCTTGTGGAAGCAATCGTCCGTTTGGGTAGTGGGATTGTATTCTGGTCTTCATGACAACCAATGCAGGACACTACTTCGCCCGGCATTCCGGCCAGCCAGCTACGCATCCATTGTACAGCTGCTCCCTTTTCATCCAATGGTTGTATGGAAACAGGGGTATTAGCTGGTATTTTAAATAGTGCTGAACCGTCTTCTTCTACCGGAACGGTTCCTAATGTCCTTTTATATCCCATCCACTCTGGATTCCCTGTCCGTCATGATCAGAAACCGACTGGATATAAGCGTACTCATAGGCAAAGATTCGTAATGCTTTGATTGTACCCCGGGGTATACCCATACTACCTTCCCCTTCATAAATGTCCTGAATGAAAACCGTTGCTTCTTTTTCTTCCGGTTTTATTTTGGAGGGAATAATAGGAGGTGTTTCCGTTTCTTTGATTAATATCGGTGAAATGAGTCCTTCGCCTTCGTATTCGGTAATCAAAGTCAGATTATCAAATACATCGACTAAATAAATCCCCCATAATCCTTCCTTATGTAATTTGGCAGTTACTAAAAAGTAGTTGTCATTTAAGGGGTAAGGTTTGATGAACTGAGGCCATACATCGTTAACCAATTCATCTTTAATGATAGAGACAACCGGACGGTTACGGTAAGGGATTTCCTGAATCATCCCTTTTTCTTCTTTCCGTCCTTTTGCCGGATCAAAAATAATAAGGCGTCCGGAACGGGCTACTCCATGATGGCCGGAAATCACTCCGATAAAACGGCCACTTTCTTTAGAGAGCGGTTTCATGTCAAATGTACTGTTTGGAAAATAAGAACCACTACCGTATAGCGCTTTATTTTCCGTCCCATCCGGATTCATATGCATCACAATGCGGGAGAAGTAATGAGTTAAATCTGTATATTCCCAACGGGTGTACATCAGCCGTCCGTTAGGCATAACAATGGGCGACCAGTTGCCATCCTGGTCAAATGTGAGCCGGCGCAGATTTCCATTGGCCGGATCATAGGAAATTAAGTTGGCAACAATATCGGCTCCATGTACGCAGGGTACTCCATTATAACCAATATTAGAGGTTACAACAATTCTTCCGTCGGGTAAATAATTGGCATCACAGAATTCTAAATCGGGTTCTTCGGATACCAGTTTTTGATGAAACCCACTACCATCTGTGTTGACTTCAAAGATTTGCCATCTATCTTCACTATCAATAGAGATAAACAATATATTTTTACCATTCCAGTGGAGTTGTACATCTGAAACCGGAACATCCTGTGCCGGTTTATAAATTGTCCGGTGGGTGTGGCTGTTTCTTAAATTATT
>JAJBTP010000205.1 GCA_020860805.1 Tannerellaceae bacterium
AATTCCTGTGATGCTTTTCTGGATGAATCAGCAAAAGCTGTAGCAGATACGGATGACCTGAATGGTCCTGATGAAATCGAGAAACTTGTTATAGCCGCTTACTCTTCATTAGGCAACTATAATTATCAGGATGGTTTGCATGCTCCCTGGCCATATGGTGACTTGCGTAGTGGAGATGCTTATAAAGGCGGAGCCGGCGCCGGTGATGCGGGTTATTTCAATACCATGGAGACTTTTGTATATATGACTGAGGATTTGGATTATCTGGATTATCGCTGGTATTCGGGTTATATCTCTGTTCAACGTACGAATGAAGCACTACGTCGTATTAATAACATTTCGGATAGTGAATTTTCACTGAAGCAAATAAGGGAAGCAGAAATGCGTTTTTTTGCGTGCTCATTTTTATTTTGAATTAAAAATCCTTTTCAAAAAAATCCCGTTTGTAGATGAGAATGATGAAATTGATAATTATATCAATATATCCAATACAGTTTATACGGATCAGGAATTATGGGATCTTATTATTGACGAGTTTCGGTATGCAGCAACAGTTCTTCCGGCCAGGCAGGATGAAATAGGACGCGCAAATGGAAATATGGCAAAAGCGTATCTGGCAAAAGCATTACTATATTCAGCGTATGAACAAAATGAAAAGCATGAAGTAGTTAATATTAATACCGCTAAACTGGAAGAAGTTGTAGAGCTTTGTAAAGAATTAAGTAGCGAATATTCCCTGGCAGGTGATTTTGCCGAAAACTTTCTTTGTGAAACTGAAAATGGGATAGAATCTATCTTTGCTATCCAACACTCTCATAATGACGGGACATTGCGCGGACGTCTTGACTGGGGAGCTATGCTGAATTATCCGATGAATACGGAATATGGCTGTTGTGGTTTTCATCAACCTTCTCAGAATATGGTGAATGCTTTCCGTACAGATGATAGCGGTTTACCTTTATTTGATACATTCAATGAGAAAAGCCTTTTAAATTCAGATGATTTACTGGCAAATAATATTGACCCCCGTTTAAATCATACGGTAGGTGTATTAGGCGCTCCTTATAAATATGATCCTACTTTTATACCGGACTCTTCCTGGATACGTGATCCGCAGACTTATGGGTGTTTTATGTCGATGAAAGAAACAGTTTTACCTGACTGTCCCTGTTTTGCACAGGCAGCTCCTTTTATGTCAAGCTCTAAAAACCGGGATGTTATCCGTTATGCCAATGTGGTTTTATGGCAGGCAGAAGCCTTAATAGAACTAAACAGACAAGCGGAAGCATTAGGCCTGATTAATGCTGTTCGTAGCAGAGCTGCTGAAAGTACTGCCCGGTTGGTAGATATACAGGGTGATCCGACAGGTCTTTTTGTAATTTCAGCCTATCAGCCGGGAATAAATTGTCCTGCCTGGACACAAGAGTTTGCCCGTCAGGCATTACGTTGGGAACGTCGTCTGGAATTTTCACAGGAAGGAGTTCGCTTTTTTGACCTGGTACGCTGGGGTATTGCTGCAGAAACTGTCAATGAATATTTTGCAGTGGAAAAAAGCCGTCGCGGAAGTTATATGAGTGAAGCACGATTCACCAAGAACCGGGATGAGTATTTCCCTGTTCCGAAAAATCAGATTAACTTCAGTAAAAAGCTATATGAACAAAACTATGGTTGGTAATAACCATGTAACAAATTTGGTAAATTCTGAAATAAATTTGACAGAGCGTAGGGGGGGGTATCTCCCTCTACCTTTGTTTTAAGTAATAGAACTAATATAAATGTAACACCATGATAAAGAACAACACACCCAATTGGTTTATCCGGATATTTTGCGTTATTTTGGCAGCCGGATATCTATCCTGTCAAAGTCAAAATACACAAATGAAGTTTGAGCATCCTGATAGTGAATCCACTACTATCTATATTAATAATCCGGCTACTTACCTGTTACTTCCTGTAGAAGAAAGTTCACCTATGAGTCAGGTGTATGTGCAGGGAGATAAAGACCGGATGCCTATCGATGTACGTCTGGCCAGTGGACAGGTAGATTATTATGCACCTTTTGCATTACCGGAAGGAAATGATATTATTGTAGCGGTCAAACATGCAGCAGGCAAACCTGTATTATGGGATAAAATCCAGTTGAGTGATACTTTTGATAAAAGTAACCGGGAAAAATTTCGTCCCGTCTATCATCATGCGCCTCAATACGGTTGGATGAATGATCCGAATGGTATGGTATACCTGGACGGTGAATACCATCTTTTCTACCAATATAATCCGTATGGCTCTACCTGGGGAAATATGCACTGGGGGCATGCAGTAAGTAAAGACCTTGTTGAATGGGAACATTTGCCGGTAGCTATTGCTCCCGACGAACTGGGTACTGTTTTCTCCGGTAACAGTATTATTGATACGGAGAATACGGCCGGATTCGGTAAAAATGCTTTGATTGCGTTCTATACTTCTGCCGGGGAGATGCAATCCCGGAGTATTGCCTATAGTCTGGATAAAGGACGTACATTCACTAAATATGATAAAAACCCGGTTGTAACCTCTGATATTCCTGATTTCCGGGATCCGAATGTTTTTTATCATCAGCCTACCGGAAAATGGATTATGGTAATTGCAGCCGGTCAGGAAGTACAATTGTATTCTTCTGAAAATCTGTTGGACTGGGCGTATGAAAGTGCGTTTGGTGAAGGCTATGGTAACCATGGAGGCGTATGGGAATGTCCGGATTTATTGGAGCTGCCGGTTGCCGGAGAACCAGGCAAAACCAAGTGGGTTCTCTTATTGAATATCAATCCGGGTGGTATCTTTGGCGGATCCGCGACTCAGTATTTTACCGGTCATTTTGATGGAAAAACATTTACCTGTGAATCCAAACCTGAAACAGAAAAATGGATGGATTGGGGAAAAGATCATTATGCAACTGTTACCTGGTCTAACGTTCCGGATAACCGTGTGATAGGAATCGCCTGGATGAGTAACTGGCAGTATGCCAATGAAGTTCCTACCAGACAGTATCGTTCTGCGAACTCTGTTCCCCGTGAAATTGGCTTATACCGTGATAATAATGAATATTATCTTATTAACAATCCGGTTGAGGAATTGAAGAAGCTTCGTAAAAATGAACAGACATTCACCGCTGAAGTGACTGACCAATATAATATTGACTCTTTACTGGATACTAATGAGGGAGCTTATGAACTGGAAATAGATTTCAAAGGTATTTCGGCCGATGTATTTGGATTGACTCTCTTTAATGGGAAGGGCGATAGTGTGGATCTGTTTTATGACCGCACCGAGAAACGTTTCTATATGGATCGGAACAAAAGTGGAAAGACCGATTTCAGCACGGATTTTCCTGCTGTAACCTATGCTCCTGTAAAGAAATCGGATAACTATACACTACGCATTTTTGTGGATAAAACATCTATTGAATGTTTTGATGGCGAAGGACGTTTTGTGATGACAAATCTGGTATTTCCGGATGAGCCGTATAACCGTGTAACTTTCTACACAAAAGGAGGTAAGTTCAAAGTTGACCCGATGAAGGTATATAAGTTAGGATTGTAAACAGATAAATAATAAGGATATATGAAAAACGGTAAAAGCATATATATAAGTCTGCTGTCAGTGATGTTGTGTTTCTTCGTCATGGGATTTGTAGACCTGGTGGGAATTGCTACCAATTATGTCAAAGAGGATTTTAACCTGACGGATACCACTGCTAACCTGTTCCCGTCTATGGTGTTCTTCTGGTTCCTGATTTGTTCGGTTCCGACTGGTATGTTGATGAATAAAATAGGACGTAAGAAAACGGTGTTGATTAGTCTGGTGCTGACTGCTCTGGCTCTTGTTATTCCGGTATTCCAGTATTCGTATGTAAGTATGTTATTATCTTTTTCTCTGCTGGGAATAGGGAATGCGGTCATGCAGGTTTCACTCAACCCTTTATTATCTACGTTGGTAAGTGGTGATAAACTGGCCAGTTCACTGACTTTCGGGCAGTTTGTGAAAGCGATTGCTTCTTTTGTCGCTCCTTTGATTGCTGGATGGGCTGCTTTACAACATAGTAACCGGAAGTTATTATTCCCTATTTTCCTGGGGATTGCGGTTCTGGCTATTTTTGCCCTGGCGATGACTTCTATCCGGGAAGATGATGAAAAAGGCGCAACTTCTACTTTTGCCCAATGTTTTGCCTTATTAGGGGATAAAGTGGTTCTTCTTTCTTTTATTGGTATTATGTGTCATGTGGGAATAGATGTGGGTGTCAATGTAACTGCTCCTAAAATATTGATAGAACGGTTAGGCCTTACGCTGGCAGATGCCGGAAAAGCAACCAGTATATACTTTTTGTTCCGTACTATCGGGTGTTTCACCGGAGCGGTTGTTTTAGCCCGTTTTTCTGCTAAAATATTTTTCATTATCAGTTCCGTTCTGATGGTTGCCTCTATGGCCGGATTGTTTATTTTTGATAGTCTGATGCCGATTTATGTATCCATTGCTCTGGTGGGATTAGGAAATTCCAATATATTCCCGATTCTGTTATCCCAGGGACTCCTTCATCTTCCGGAAAAGAAAAACGAAGTGTCCGGTTTGATGATTATGGGTATATTCGGGGGAACTATATTCCCTTTACTGATGGGTATCGCATCGGATGCCCTCTCCTCGCAGACAGGTGCCGTAATCGTCATGTCATTAGGAGTACTTTATTTATTATTCATATCACCTAAAGTAAAGAAGTAAGGAATAAAAAGTAATCAGTTATGGTCGGAAGATTTGAGACTATTTTCCCCTCTCGAGAGGGACCGGGGGTGAATTCTAAGTCTCTTGCAAATATTCAA
>JAJBTP010000302.1 GCA_020860805.1 Tannerellaceae bacterium
ATTGCAGTGAAACCTCCTTTGTGTTTTTTGTGGTGAAAAATAGTAACAGGCAGTGGCTGCAATGGCTGAAAACAGCATCAACCCGGTGCAACCAGCAGACTTCTCTTAGTGCAAACGTTAAAAATATATATAGAGGCACAATACAAAGAATGATAGAAGAAGAAAGGGCGTAAGTCAATCAAATGGGTGTAAAAGTTAAGTCAAATGATGGTAAAGCCAGGCCGGATGGGGATCGTATCAGAGAGCTGCGGATGAGCCTGGGGCTGCGAAGGACAGAATTCGGGGCGAAAATTGGATATTCCCATCAGCAGGTCGTCCGGATAGAGGATGGGCTGACACCGGTGAGCGATGAGGTGTGCAGGCTGTTATGCCGTGAATACGGCGTGAGTGAAGGATGGCTGGCCCGGGAACAGGGCACGGACGAACTTCATCTGGAGGAGGACAGCCGGAGGAGACGGAAACGGCTTCGGAAGGTTTATGAAGAGAGTGGTCTGACACAGAGGGAGTTTGGGAAATATACGCATACGGCAACATCCATGCTCAATGATGTTATTTCGGGCAGGAAGCAGATGACGATCCGGTATGCGCAAAAGATAGAGGAGACCCTTGGGATTGGAGCTGACTGGCTCCTGTTCGGGGATGAGGGCGAAAACCCCGCAATGAAGCGAACTTTTTTTCGAATTGTAATTTGAGAGGTACGCCGCATCTGAACGGACTTTCCCCGCAAAATCGCGGTGCGCCCAGCGAAGGGTGCGATGTTTGCTCTCATGGTAGAAAAGGACAGTTCAGAGTAAAGAGGAAAACCAGCAAGAAGAAATTTGCAAAGAAATGTAAGGAGATGAACCAGCTGATTAGTTCCATTAGACCGTGGCCTCTGAATCTGATTATTGAGAAATTGAATCAGATACTTGTTGGTTACTATCACTATTATGGTATTACTGACAACTATGACTCCATTGAAAGATTCCGAAATAGGATAGAAAAGATATTATTCTACTGGCTGAATCGAAGGAGTCAAAGGATAAGCTACACGTGGCCAGAATTTAAGGATATGCTTAAAGTATATCCCCTCGCGCCACCCAAAATATACGTCAGTATATACGGTTGACATAGGGCACGATTTGTTCCGTAGGGAGCCGGATGCTGGAAAGCTGCACGTCCGGTTCTGAGAGGGGCACGCCTCGTAAGGGGCGTGTCTACTTACCGAGGTTCACCGGGATTTCACGGAGCGCCGAAAAAAGATGGATATGATTTCGGTTTTGAAAAGCATTGAAGGCGAGTTCATTTTAAATATTGATGGCACAGAGCAGAGCTGTGAGAACGGTGCTGTTGTACTGGATGTCATTAATCCTGCTGTCGTTTACGCCATCCAGAAAATTGGTGTGAAAGACGGGAAAGTCTATATTGAAGTCTGCGACCAGACAGATGTGATCGCACAGCAGAATAAGGTCTGGATGGAAGCAGAGAAAGCAAAGACCGGGGTTGAGTCGAGTTTCTTTTAAATTATAAAGGGAAAGGTTAAGGGAGCGAGATGGGAAATATTCTTGTTATTACTGGAGTAACTGGAAAGAAGTCTGGGGGTGCTATTGCTCAGATTTTATCTAACAATAAAGAAGATATCCTTGTAAAATTTCCAGGTGGTGTGAAAGCTTTAATTAGAGGCACATCAGATACGAGTTTACTTGATAAACTGCCAATACATTTTCAGAAATGCTGTGGCGAGTTAACAAATAGTAATTTTCTAGAAGACACGTTGAAAGATGTAGACACAGTTTTACATGTGGCAGGCATTTCTTTATCAGCATATATTGTTGATGCTGCTGTGAAGTGTGGGGTAAGAAGACTAATTCTCGTGCATACTACTGGAATATATTCAAAGTATAAAACGGCAGGAGAAAACTATAGAATTACTGATGCCTATGTAGAGAAGCAATGCAAGGAGCATGGGATTCTTCTGACAATTCTTCACCCGACAATGATATACGGAAACGTGTTAGACAATAATGTGATTAGGTTTGTCAAGATGGTTGATAAGTTACCTTTTATGCCTGTAGTTAATGGTGCGAATTATGCTCTACAACCAGTACATTATATGGACTTAGCGCAGGCATATTATGATGTATTGATGAATGAAGCAAGTACAGCTAATCGGAATTTCAACTTGTCAGGTGGGGAAGAAATACTACTTAGGGATATGTTGATCGTAATGGGAGAAAATTTGGGTAAAAAAGTAAAATTTATAAGTTGCCCATTTTTTATCGCTTATGCTGGTTCATGGGTGTTGTATATCTTTACATTTGGCAAGAAAGATTATAGGGAAAAGGTACAGAGGCTCGTGGAGCCACGAGTATATTCGCATCAAGAAGCAACCAATGCTTTTGGCTACTCACCGAGAACATTCAGAAATGGTATTGTCGTTGAGATTGAAGAATACAAAAATAAGAAATACGAGGGAGTTAGGAAATGAACTACTTAGTGGTGGTAGCGCATCCGGATGATGAAGTTTTAGGAGCCGGAGCGACAATACATAAATTGATTAGGAATGGCAATAAAGTAGCTGTAGCAACGATGGCAAACCATGCTGCGGCGCGTGCGAATATATCAGACACGCTTACAGCTGACCAAGCAGAAGCTATGAGGATTATCGGGGTGGAGAAAACATACACAGCGGATTTTCCCAATATTAAAATGAACACTGTGCCACATTTGGAATTGGTTCAGTTTATTGAAAAGTGCATAGAGGATTTTCAGGCGGAGGTGTTGATTACACATCATCCATCTGACACTAATATCGATCATGTTATGACTGCCGAAGCTGTTCAAGCGGCGTGTAGGTTATTCCAAAGAAAAGATGGGATTGCTCCCTTAAGAAAACTTTTGTTCATGGAAGTACCATCGTCTACAGAGTGGTCTATTGATTCCTCTTCAAATCGCTTCACTGCTAATTATTTTGTAGAGGTTGGAAAAGATGGAATAGATAAAAAAATTGAAGCCCTTTCTGCATATAAAGGAGTCATGAGAGATTATCCACATCCGAGATCAAGGCAGGCCTTAGAGGGATTGGCAGCGTATCGCGGCTCACAGGCAGGATGCAATTATGCAGAGGCCTTTGAGTGCGTATTTAGAAGGGATTAAAAAAATCTAATTTGGTTACTGCACTAGGAGCGTAGTGATTTGATGAAAAATTGGCATTGGAGGGCGGTAATGTGAGGATTATGAGAGAGGCAGTTGGAGTACTAACTGCTAATTTTCTTAATAAAGCAATTAAAGAGAGTAGGAATACCTGCATAGGGGTGGACTGTGATCCAGATATAGCGGGTCGATATTTATGTGATGAGTTTTACACAGTTCCCAAGGTGAGCGAATGCGATGACTATGAAAAATACATGCTTGATTTTGTTTCTGATCATAAGGTAGACGTTGTTATCCCAACATTAGATGATTGCATGTCGCTCTGGAGTAAAAACAGTGAAAGCCTAAGGGAAAAAGGTATATATGCTGTTATTTCTCCAGAATCAACGGTAGACATTTTCAATGATAAATGGAAAGCCTATGAATTCTTTAGTAAACACGGGATTCCTACACCAAAAACAAGTTTGGAACAGGAATATGGATTGGTAAAGCCGAGGGAGGGACGAGGTTCTAAGGGAATTGTAAGATCCGCCAGAAAAGTGGATATGACTGGTTGTATATCACAAGAAGTTGTATCCGGGACAGAATATACAATTGATGTTTTGTGCGACTATTTCAGCAAGCCTATTTATATAGTCCCGAGAATAAGATTAGGGGTTCGTAATGGAAAGTCAACAGGAGGCGTTGTTGTACAAAATGAGGAGATATGTAAATGGATTCATTACCTGTGTGAGAGAATCACATTTCGCGGACCGATAAATGTCCAGTGTTTTATTAAAGAAAATGGTGACATTTCCTTTATTGAAGTTAATACACGTTTAGGCGGGGGGGGACGGCTTTAGCGTTTGAAGCTACTGAAAACTGGATTCCTTTGATTATTGATTTATTCACAGGGAGAAAGAGCGTTGAACCGAATTGTGAAATTAAATATGGAATGAAAATGGGAAGATATTATGAAGAACGGTTCTTTTGACGTAGCATTTAATTTGGAGTTGCACTTTTTTACGGAGATGTTCCAAGGAGATATAAAATGTGTTGGTTTTGATTTAGATGGAACGTTATACGATGAGAAAGAGTTTATCAAGCAAGTATATCAACCTATAGCTCAGTTTTTAAGTGATATCAGCAGAAAAAATCAGAAGCAAATATACGAATATATGCTTGAACTATGGATGGAAAAGGGATCATCTTATTCAGGAATTTTTCAAGATTCAATTGATTTTTCGGAAATTCCAGTGAGCAAGATAGCAGTCTCGAAATGTGTCGAGATATATAGATGCGCTCCTTTTTCCATTCGTTTAGGAGATTCCGTGCTTAAATTATTAGACTATTGTGTCGAACGCCAATTTAAACTTTTTATTATTACTGACGGGAACGAAAAATTACAACAAAGAAAAATAGCATCTCTTGGAGTAGCGAGATATATCGAGAAAGAAAATATAGTAATCACTGGTTCAATGGGAAAGTCTTTTTATAAACCCTCAACTGCTGGATTATCTAAGATTGGGTTTGTAGAGAGATATATGCCAGAGCAGATGGTTTACATTGGGGATAGAGATGTTGACAGAGATTTTTCAGAAAATGCTGGCATTCATTTCATTAAAGCAAAGAACATGGCAGGAAGATTAGAGACGAGAAGGATTTTCTAATATGAATGGTTATGAAACAAAAAGCTATTACCACAGTGGTAAGCATAGAATATAC
>JAJBTP010000294.1 GCA_020860805.1 Tannerellaceae bacterium
ACTTCTCGATTTAATTTTGACTTTATAAAAAGATAAAGTGATATGACATACAAAGTAAAAAAATATATTATCATATCTTTCTGGACATTATATATCTTAGGTGTTTTAGCTATTTTCTTCATATTTACCGGGATTACCCATGGGTGGATAGGATATATGCCATCTATTGAACAATTACAGAATCCGATTGATAAGTATGCATCTCAGGTTATCTCTACGGATGGTAAAACCCTGGGGAGTTATGCGCATAGTAAGGATAATCGGATTTACGTAAATTATAATGACCTTGCTCCGGATTTGGTAAAAGCATTGATTGCAACCGAAGATGTACGCTTTGCTCAACACAGTGGGGTAGACGTACAAAGTATTTTCCGGGCGGTAGTTAAAACCGGTCTTTTACGGCAAACAGCCGGAGGTGGTGGTAGTACCATTACTCAACAGCTGTCTAAACTGCTCTATTCGGAGCAGGTAGAAACCAAACGGGAACGTTTGTTTCAAAAACCCATAGAATGGGTCATTGCAGTCCGGCTGGAACGCTTTTATACCAAAGAAGAAATTATTAATATGTATCTTAATAAATTCGACTTCCTCTATAATGCTGTAGGTATTCAATCGGCGGCCAGAGTTTATTTTGATGCTACCCCTAAAACCCTTCGTACGGAAGAGGCAGCTACATTAATCGGAATGTGTAAAAACCCATCTTACTTTAACCCTGTACGCCAGAATGAACGTACCCGGGGACGACGTAATACCGTTTTGCAACAGATGGAAAAAGCCGGTTATTTAACAGAAGCAAAAACAGATTCTTTAAGTGCACTACCTTTAAAGTTACGCTTTAAACGGATGGACCATAAAGACGGATTAGCTCCTTATTTCCGGGAGTATCTGCGTTTGACTTTGACGGCCTCTAAACCGGAACGTCAGAATTACAATAGCTGGCAGCAGGCTAAGTTTGTGGAAGATTCCGTATCATGGGCAACCAATCCTTTATACGGATGGTGTGCGAAAAATACAAAAGCCGATGGTGAAAACTATAATATCTATACAGATGGTCTGAAAATTTATGCCACCATTGATTCCCGTATGCAACAGTATGCGGAAGATGCAGTAAAAGAACACATCGGAGGATTCCTACAACCGGCATTTTTCCGGGAAAAAGAAGGCAGAAGTTATGCTCCGTTTTCACGTAACCTTAGCGAGGCACAGGTGGATACCATTATGGTCCGTGCTATGCGCCAGACAGACCGGTACCGCAACCTTAAAAGAGGTGGTATGAGTGAAATGGCTATCCAGAGTGAATTTAAGAAACCCATTGATATGAGCGTGTTCAGTTGGAACGGACCTATTGATACTATCATGTCGCCCTGGGATTCAATCCGCTATCATAAAAGTTTCCTTCGTACGGCCTTTATGGCAATGGATCCGCGAAACGGACATGTCAAAGCGTATGTAGGAGGGATTGATTATAATAATTTCCAATATGATATGGTAACCGGCGGACGACGCCAGATTGGTTCAACCATGAAACCATTCCTTTATTCACTCGCTATGATTGAAGGATTTACGCCTTGTGACGGTACATTGCATGTGCAGCAATATCTGCGTGACGAAAATGGTCGCCCGTGGGTTCCCCGTACATCCAGTCGTGCTCGTGAAGGCGAATGGGTTACCATACAATGGGGGCTACAACAGTCATCTAACTGGATTGCAGCCTATCTGATGAGCCGGTTGTCGCCCTATACATTGGAGCGGTTGCTTAGATCGTATGGTCTGAAAGGGCATATTGACCCCGTAGTTTCCATGGCGTTAGGTACACCAGACGTATCAGTTGGAGAAATGGTAAGTGGTTATAGCGTATTTGCCAATAAAGGTATTCGTGTAGATCCGTTGTATGTGACCCGTATTGAAGACCCCTATGGAAATACAATCGCAACTTTCAATCCGCAAATGAGCGAAGTGTTACCGGAAGATGCCGCTTTCAAAATGTTATACATGTTGCGTTCGGTAATTGATGGAGGTACAGGTGGACGTATTCGCCGTAACTATCCGCTAACCGTTCCGATGGGTGGTAAAACCGGTACAACCCAGAATAATTCCGACGGATGGTTTATGGGATTCACTCCAAGCCTGGTAGGAGGTGTATGGGTAGGAGGGGAAGAACGTTCTATTCACTTTGACCGGATGACAGAAGGTCAGGGGGCAACGATGGCTCTCCCGGTGTATGGTTTATTTATGGAAAAAGTATATTCGGATAAATCTTTAGGCTATTCTCAGGAAGAAACCTTTGATGTACCGCCTCAATATGCCGACCCGTGTAAACGAACTTCCTCAGCGCCGGAAGATTTACAAGCACAACCGGATACCGGAGGTATTGATAAAATGTTTGAATAGGAAAAATAAATAGAAGTAAAAAGGCTGTTTCATAGAAGATGAGACAGCCTTTTGCTATATACTTATCAGATAATATTCAATTGATTATTGGTTACAAAGTTAGTAAATATTTGAAATCCAGCCGCAATAGAGTTTCTAATAGTTGTTTTCAAAAGCCAACAAAACTACTGATAAATAACCAATCCAAAGTTTATCTTTCTTTTTCTCCGTTCTGCAACTTCACGACGGCAGATGTTGTTCTTGTGCCGTTGGTTATTCCCGCGGGCTTCCGCCCTCCAAATGGCTGGGAAGCATGAGCGGGAAATAACCGACATAGGAGCAGGAAATAACTTCGACAATAACCGCACTACCACTTAAAACCTCGTTTGAGCTTCTTCTTTTTTCTTTTCACGGGGATTTGTTGTTCTTCGTTGCTGTTGTTCGGCTCGGGTGTAAACAAACTCAACGCAGAGGATAATCCTAAATTGGGTAGATTGAACGTTTACTTATTTTCAAACTTACTTTCAGCCTTTTCGTCCTGCTTATCTACATACAAGCCTATTTGCTTATCTGCATTTTTTCTTTCATCGGAAATTTGCCATTCCTGCATGTTGAGTCGTTCGGGAATACTACCGTTCTTCATCGTCTTATAGTACTCAAAGGATTCCGTTAATTGTCTATTATAGTTGAACAGCTTGTCAAATCCCTCCTCTGCTCATACGCCACTATTATTTTAATTATGTGAAACTATTGGGATATATTGCTTTTACTGGAATTTTTAGTGGCTTTTTTCAGGATTTTTCAAGAACTGTCCATAAGCGTAATTTTATAAAAGTTAATACTGATACCTTAGCGTACATATCTATTTCTCCTTTCTCAACCGCTTCAATCCCTATAATATTCTTACTTCAGAACTTCATGCCTACACCCAGCGAAAGACCGGAATTACTTATCATTTTTTTCTCAAAAATAAAGTTACTTTGATAGGAAGCTAAGAAGTGCCAACGCTTTGCAAACGGGTATTCAAAACCAAGATGGGAGTAAATTCCGAAGGTATTCTTACCTTTTTCTGTCTGATTGATATAACCGACTGTTCCTATGCCCATGTTGAAGTATTTCCATAGCACCTGCTCCAGGAAGATACCGGTGGTATAATACATCGTACGGTTATCGGTATTCTCTGCCAATATCAAACGGTCGAACATGATACCGAAACGCTGCTTGTCATTTACACCTAATCCCACTTTCACACCATAACTGTATGATAGCCAGCTTAATTCTTTCGAATTGCTGTATCCAACCGAAGTATTTATCCTTACAAGAAATGACTGTCCGGAAGCATATGCTGGAATTATGATTGACAGTACAAGGATTAGCAGTGCAATCTGTTTAATTGTTTTCATTTTCTTTCCTGATTATGTTGTTAGATATGTATCCGAATGGTCACATTATGGATAAAAAATATATGCACACCTTCTTTATTCACTCAAAATAACTTCTCCTATATCCTTTCGTTTTGAATATGGGAGTTTCTCACCATAACCTATACGGAATAATATCACAGGATATTCGCCGGAAATATTCAGCGCTTCTGTCATCGCGCCGGATAATTCACTGATCTCATTCGGTTGGTTCATATAGGCATGTACAATTCCCAGCTCTGTTGTTTTTAATAAAAATCGCTCCATGGTAATGCCAAGCTGCACCCATTCTTCCGGCGTATTGGTTGTAATGGTCAATAGTGCAAAATGGGAAGAAGATGCGATCTTTTTCCTATCCCCTTTATTCTGCGATTTAGCATTTAAGTGACCGGAGATAATCGGTTTTCCGATAAACAGTGGCAAATTGGGTGCTCCGAAAGCGGCATAGCTCAATCCGTCATTTGTCGCGTTCTGATGCCTCTTATTAAATCGCATCCATGACTTGAGTTCATCTGTAAATGCTTTGTCCTGCATTTGTAGCATATTACCCTCTATAACATAGTCTGCAATAGAACTAAATTCCGGGGTTCCGTTTTTATAAAAGTAGACTTTGACTCCTGACGCATCAAAGACGCTTTCCAGTAACCTAATCGTATCGGAAGAAATTATTCGCTCGTTATATACACTCCTATTAGTTTGACGAATAGCTACCTGGTCGAACAGCATATTCGGTCTTACAGTATCATCTTTCTTTAGGTGTATAGTTATGATTCCTTCATCCGAAATATTCAAGTCGGTGTCATATCGTTTTTGTGAAGCAGCAATTAACAAATTCTCTGCTGCACATCCAAGACTGATAAATAATTCCCTGTTATCGGGATCGACTATGGGCAGGGATTTATCATAATTCGGGAGTATTTGAATGTTATCGTCATTTATCCTGAAAAGCCAAGGCTGGGTATTATGACCTGACGGAGCTTTTACCGCTTGCTCTATCATAAATAAATAATCAGGGTTTTGAGCACTTACATTTGCCATACAG
>JAJBTP010000072.1 GCA_020860805.1 Tannerellaceae bacterium
ACAAAGCAGATTAAATTCGGACGCGAATTCGTTTTAAAAGGTAGTACGTCAATAAACTTTTTACCGTTAGGAAAACATACACAGGTACATGTAAAAGGTGATTGGAAAAATCCCGGATTTACAGGAGATTTTGCTCCGGACTATACGCTTGAAAACGGAGGATTTGATGCGAGCTGGAGTGTAATGAACTTCAACCGTAATTTACCGGATCAGTGGAATGGTTCTCCTTCATTGGATTTGCATAATGCAGGCTTTGGTGTGAACCTGATTAGTTCCGTGGATCATTATCAGCAGAATATGCGTTCGGCCAAATATGCACTCATGTTTATAGCGCTTACTTTTGTCGTATTTTTCTTTGTAGAACTATTGACTAATAAGCGTATTCACATTGTTCAGTATTTGTTGGTAGGTGTAGCTTTAATTCTGTTTTATAACCTGCTACTCTCTTTGTCTGAACAGATTAATTTTGCTTTTGCTTATCTGATTGCCAGCCTGGCAACTATAGGACTGATTGTTTCGTGTGCTTACAGCATATTCAAAAATAAAACACAAACAGGTATATTGGTTACTATTCTGGTTATTCTTTATCTTTTCCTGTACGTTGTTTTACAATTGGAAGATATAGCCTTGTTAATCGGAAGTATCGGCTTATTCATTATTCTGGCAGGTATCATGTATTTCTCCAGAAAGATTAACTGGCATAAACCCATACAACCCTGAGTTTTTACATTTAACCGTTCACCTATCATATTAACAACAACTTTTTAAGGAAGGAGCTGACCGGAAAGTCAGCTCCTCATTTTTAATGTCTGTTATTCCGAAAGTGAGTCCCGGGTTAAATAGACTGTATGATAATCCCTTTGGGAAATAATAAAATAATAAAATATGAAAAACGTATATTATATGGTACAGGCACTTTCGTTATTATTCTGGCCGGATTAAGTTCCCGGAAATATGGAGACTATCTACCGCGATTTGTGGCAGCGTATGCAGGTGATATTCTATGGGCTGCGATGGTTTATCTGGGAATCCGGTTTCTTTTTCCCGGATATCAACAACAAAAGACCGCTTTAGCATCTCTTTTATTTTCGTATGGTATAGAGTTTAGCCAGTTATATCAAGCGGAATGGATCAATACCATCCGTCATCAAACGGTTGGTGCTTTGATTTTGGGACAGGGATTTCTTTGGAGCGATTTAGTATGCTATACCTTGGGAGTAGGAGGAATATTTCTGATAGATAAAATCCTCATGGTGAAATAGATCAGTTCTCATGAAGATTGAATAGAGAGAAATAAGCTTTCTTTTTTATTTTCGGTGATTTTTTTTAGTACTGATTTAAGAGGAATTTTGTTTCTTTGCAGGTATGGATGAAGGCATTCTTAGCAAGTTGAAAATCCTCGCAGAATCAGCCAAATACGATGTATCATGTGCTTCCAGCGGTACTTCCCGCAAAAGTAAGACAGGCGGATTAGGCAATGCAAGCGGGTGGGGGATTTGTCATAGTTTTACGGAGGACGGACGTTGCGTTTCGCTTCTTAAAATTATGATGACCAACTATTGTATATTCGATTGTGCCTATTGCATAAACCGCCGGAGTAATGATATTCCCCGGGCTACTTTATCCGTACAGGAACTGATTGATTTAACGGTTGAGTTTTATAAACGTAACTATATTGAAGGCCTGTTTTTGAGTTCCGGCGTAATAAACAATGCCGATTATACGATGGAGCGAATGGTGCGTGTAATTAAAGAGTTACGCCAGGTACATCGTTACAACGGATACATTCATATGAAAAGCATACCAGGTGCCAGCCGGGAAATGGTGGCAGAAGCCGGGTTATATGCAGACCGTTTAAGTGTCAATGTGGAGATAGCCAAAGAAGATAACCTAAAATTACTGGCACCGGAAAAAGACCATCAGAGTGTTTTTAAACCGATGCATTACATCGGGCAGGGCATGTTGGAAAGTAAGGATGAACGCAGGAAGCTCAGGTATGCTCCCCGTTTTGCTCCTGCCGGGCAAAGTACGCAGTTGATTGTAGGAGCAACGGATGAAAGCGATAAAGAAATTCTACAGCTTTCTACCAACCTGTATCAACGTCCCGGAATGAAACGGGTTTATTTTTCCGGATTTATACCTGTCAATAGCTATGATAACCGCCTGCCGGCATTAAAACAGGCTCCTTTGGTACGGGAAAACCGGTTGTACCAGGCCGATTGGCTGATGCGCTTTTATGGCTTCCAGGCGAATGAAATTGTGGATGATGCTTATCCTAACCTGGATTTGGAAGTAGACCCTAAACTGGCATGGGCTTTGCGGCATCCGGAACAATTCCCGGTAGATTTGAATACTGCAGATTATTCGTTGATTCTGCGGGTTCCGGGGATTGGTGTAAAATCGGCTAAATTGATTGTAGTCACTCGCAGACATGGTAGAATAACGGCTTCCACACTGAAGAAGATAGGGGTGGTCATGAAAAAAGCACAGTATTTTATAACCTGTTATGAACTGCCTGTGTTTACTGTTAATGAGGCCAGTCCGGAGTATGTGCGCCGGGTACTGACTCAGAAGAAAGTATCTAAAAAAGGAGACGATAAAAACCAGTTATCTATTCTATTCCCGGATTGAAATGATAGTTTTTCAATATGATAAAACGTTTGAAGGATTACTGACGGCTGTTTTTGATGCCTATAGCCGCAGAACCTTCCCCGAAGTATTAACCGGAGAAGGCGAACCGGAACCTCTTTTTGCCTCGGAAGTTCACCGGGTTATTACAGATACGGATAAGTCCAACCGTGTCTGGACCGGTGTACAGAAAAAAGTTTCTAAAGTAACCTGCAACATGCTGATGTGTGTCTGGCTTTCGGAAGAACCGGGTAGTGATATGCTTATTTTCCGGTATATACGGAAGACGTTTGACGCACCGTTTTCTATTGAAACCAACTTTGCAGATGATGATGTGCTGGATGTTAAAAAGGTGGCAAAAAAAGTAGGTAAAGAACGGCATTTCCTGATCATGTTTGTTCGTTTTCAGAAAGCTGCGGATGATATATGGTTTGCTCCGGTTGCGCCTCAGTGTAATGCTTTACCATTGGTTATCAATCATTTTAAAGAACGGTTTGCTAATCAAAAATGGGTAATCTATGATACCAAACGGCATTACGGGTATTATTATGATTTAAAGCGTGTGGAAGAAATTACCCTGGAGGATGATAATCATTTATTACAGGGAAAGCTGGATGAAAACCTGATGGCTCAGGATGAAAAGCTTTTCCAGAAATTATGGCAGGGCTATTTTAAATCCCTTACCATAAAAGAGCGTATCAATCCTAAATTCCAACGGCAACATATGCCCCGCCGTTTTTGGAAATATCTTACTGAAAAACAATAGTTTTTTTTACATTTGTCATTCCGTAGATTAACATGGACAGAAAGATGGTGATAGATAAAGATACAGCATTGGTGCTGGAAGGAGGAGGGATGCGAGGGGTGTTTACCGCTGGTGTGCTGGACTATTTTGTTGACCGGAATATCCGTTTTCCTTATACCATTGGAGTTTCGGCGGGAGCCAGTAATAGTATTTCGTATGCTTCCGGACAGCGGGGACGTTCCCGATATAGCAATATTGATTTATTAAAACAGCATAATTACATAGGGGTTCAACATTTATTGCGGGGAAAAGGATGTATCGATTTGGATTATCTCTTTTATACCTATCCGGATAAATATTATCCGTTTGATTATGAAAGCTTTTTCAATTCGCCGGAGCGTTTTGTTATAGTAGCCAGTAATTGTCTGACGGGTAAGGCCGATTATTTTGAAGAGAAAAAAGACCCGGAACGGTTACTTGCCATCGTACGGGCTTCCTGTTCACTGCCGGTTTTGTGTCCATTGGCCTATGTCGATGGTATTCCGATGGTGGATGGTGGGGTTTGTGATGCCATCCCGGTTAGGAAAGCACAGGAGGAAGGCTACAAAAAACTGGTCATTATACTGACACGTAACAAAGGTTACAGGAAAAAAGATAAAGATTTTTATTTACCCGGTTTTATTTATAAGAAATATCCGGCCATACGGGAACAATTAAAGCTCCGGTATCGCCATTACAATAAAATACTCGATTACATAGACCAGCTGGAAGAGAAAGGAGTTGCTACCGTTATCCGTCCCGTTAAACCGGTTGTAGTAGGACGTACGGAAAAGAATACGGAACGGATGGAGGAATTCTACCAGGAAGGATATGAATGTGCCATGAATATACTTGAACCTCTACTCTCAAAAAAGCTGTAATGATATTAAAATAAACTATTTAGTCGAAGCATGTAAGACGAGCCGGGCTATTAATGCATAGATAATTCCCGGCTTTTATTTTGTTTGGAATTTTGTAGATTCATTTTTCTTACTGCTGTATATTTTTCCAATAGTAGTACAGGTTGGTAGGATTGTTTTGCCTGACGCAATCCCGGAATACCTAAATCTTCTTCCCGGTTGATATAGATGAATTGTTCCGGTAAATGGGCGGCAAACTGTTGGTTTATCATGTTATAAGCTCCTTCGTAATGGATATCAGCCTTTTCTACATGTACTCCAAATGTATTGTGGTTGATAGGAGAACCGAAGGAGAAGGCTACTATTTCGCCGTTTACACAGAGTCCGCCCCCTATTAAGTCTAATTCCCTGAAATGTTTCAGTGCATACCCTAAAGAACGCCTTTCATGGCTTAAATCCTCTTCATCTTCTTCTGTATGATTCGCTTTATACCATTTAGCTTCCAGTTCCAGGCAAAGAGGTACCAGTTCCGGTGTAATAGGCTTGTATTCATA
>JAJBTP010000440.1 GCA_020860805.1 Tannerellaceae bacterium
GTTATACTTTTATGATTTATATTTGTATATAAATCACTATACTGTTCAATTCTAACTGAACCTTTTGTTATACTTACCATACCCTCTGTGCCAATAGCGTTAAAGGTTCCGTTAGTTGCATAAATTTCCCCTGTAAATTTCCCATCAGTTGCATTAACTTTCCCCGTAATATCTACATTGTTAGCTTTAAGATAGCCAGTAACAAGATTAACGAAGAAATTAGGCTCAAAAACTCCGGTAGGCTTACCATTGGAATCTTCTTTAAAATCCGTATAGGTATAGCGCGAATCCGTACCCTGCTGAGACATCATCTTATTATTATAGAAAACAGCTCCACCCACTAAGCCGAAATCAGCCATAAAAATCTCCGTAAACAGATATTTAAAATCTTTGAATAGACGCCACTTGGCATCGCTGCCATTATCCCGTACATCTTCAAAAGGATTTAGCCCAGTAAACCCCCCCCATCTACCACTAAAATATAAAAGTCCTTTGTCTTTCCATCATCCGACACGTACAGTACAATAGGAGTAGACTGTTCATCCCTTACATACGTAATCGCCTTATGCCACTGACCAGCAGGATAAGGAAGAGGACCCGGCTTTCCCTGTGGACCGTCTTCCGGAGCGACTGTGATTTGTTCAACTGCTGAAATTACCATATAACTACTTTTTAGCTGATATAAATAACTGAATTCCTCTCGAATTTTCATTAACGAAAGCATGAGTAAGAGTAACCGTACGCCCTGCACTGGTTCCAATACTAACCAAATTCGGGTCATGCATCGTGTAAGAGAAAGAATATCCGGCTGCTTCCTGGGCAGTACTTCTACTAATCACTTTCGGAGTAAAAGTTACACTTTCCCCTTTCCGTAACTGTTTAGGTCCGGACGGATTACTGGATATTATCAGTGCATCAGTCTCGTCAGAAAGTTGACGTGTTGAGGAAAACACCTTCACCCCGCCATACTGGAAATCACAACGAATTACTAACTCACTATTAATATCCGCCTCAGTAACGGTGATGGATTTTTTTCCATTAAATTTTTCAATCATTTTCCAGCCATCTTCCTCGTGAAAATACCAATAACACGTTACCCCACTGGTAGCCTCTGCGCCACCTTTATACAGAATCCCGGTACAAGTAATCTCACTGGTATCATCATCAATAATACCGCCATCTGTAGCATCAATAAAGCCCTCGTATGGGTCACCAACAGTTTCCTCTAACCTGATATCTATATCCGGACATGTTTCCATCTTAATACCACCAAGTTCCACCTCTCCGGAAAAGCCAATCTTATCAGAATCCGTATTTGTAGTAGATGCAAGGTTACCGGTAATTCTAAGAGCAGGTACTTCAACCCCTCCATCATCATACCTTTCTTTTTTAAATAAACCAGCAGGAGAGGTAGACAGTCCAGTCGAATCGAACACAATCTCCTTGTCGTTGTAAAACCACTTCTCAGTCCCGGCAACAATAGGAATACGAGTCATTTGTAACTGGCTTTTAGCCCGGGGATAAATCACCGGCTGATTCGCAGCAACAGACCAATCCGGAGAAACATCCGATGTGCCCTTTTTCAAATACTGAATAAGAGGTTTCGTACCATGTAAGGAAGACGAAACCTGATCGCCATCCACGATAGCCGTTATCATTTCATAACCTGATACTAAACTCATACTGTTTCCTCCTTACTTTCCTCTTCGTTTTTACCTGATTCTTTATTCCCTCTCCACCTCTTCTCCTTTGAGTAGTCTGATTAGGACGGGAATTTAATTGCGTTGTATCCTCATTATTATCTTCCTCGGCAATAACCTCTGTTGCCTGAAAATCATCTTTAACAGAAAGAGGAGGAGGCGAAAGTCTACCAGCTTTAATTTGCTCCGCTTCCGCTTCTGAAACAATTATACCACCGTAAGGAGTAACCTTTTCATATAAAGTACTCCCTTCCACACCACTGAAATCTTTTTGATTCAGCAAATAATACCCTTTTATTTTGTTTCGGGTTCCGGACAATTCCAATTTTCCAAAATGTTCTTCCGGTACTAATACATAATTAAATGATGCCATAGTGCTTTTATTTTAATTAAAATCCAACCAATACATTTCCGTTCTCATCAGTTAGGATATCTCCATCTTTATCTGTAAGTGCCATATACGGCTCATGAGCATTAATCTCTACAAACAGCTCTGGTCGGTCTGACTTACTTACAATTGTAGACCTATCTACCGAAAGACTCTTACCCCTACCTATCTGTACCATGGTCGAACCTGCAGCCCAGCTATTCAAAAGCCAGCGTATGTGAAAAAACTTCTCCGGGTCAGTAACAACCCCGCCTTTTGTACCCACAATAGCCTCCGCTTTAACCGTTTTTGTAGCCGCTAAAATGATAGAACCAGTCAGTACATTAGGCTTCACATAAAGGCTTTTCGGAAAGCGACGGATAAACTTTGTATTCACCTCCGCTGCCGTATCAGTAGGGGAAGTAGGAGCAGTTCCCTCATAGTATTCAGCCCTACACCGGAAAAGCTTCTCTTTAAGAAATTCCGGATTAACAGTAAGCGTCTTAGTATTCTGACCAGATACATAGAAAAAATCCAACTCGTCCGAACCAATTAGCCGTTCTTTACCCTTCTCAACCACATACCACCAATACCGGGCATTCGTATCCGGAACCTCTTCCTCCTGTAAAAATAACTGGCAGGAAACAAACTGATTTCCCATCCCTTTAAGCGGATTAAACCGCCAGGCACGCGGACGGTCAATCGTAAGCGAAGGACCAGCCGCAGTTTCTGCATTCGAAGTTGTCGAAAGCAAAACAGTCATATCAATAGAAATGCTACTCATCCGGCGGCTATCATAAAACTCACCTTCAAAAATCAGCGTCACAGGAGATTCATGCGGAACATTTTTGTTTACAATAAGAGAACCATTTTTACCAAGTATATAATCTGTATTAAGCGACGTTATCTGGTTCCCTGAATCTGTACTACCCACAAACCACCGGACAGCAGAAAGAGAACCGGCTTTATCTCCTGTCGGAATAATACCGTCCGGGTCAGAAATAATAATTACAGGTTGAAGCGTCAGGGGAGTTAACTCCCTGTTTGGCATATACGTTTTACTATCCGCATAATACACCTGCTTTGTACCTCCACCTTCAAATTCCATCGACTTTGAAACATTCAGCGGGTCATACTGTGCATATAAATTAGTACTTCCTTGAATCATAAATTATAATTGATTATCTGATTAACACTATCTATTTCCTCTCCATCCCTCACATACGCGGTACAAATAAACTTCACTTTCCGGATACTAATCCAATCATCCCCCATATCCGGAAGAGACAATTGCAAAGTATTAGTATTACCTGCATGTGCTGCGTTCCAGGCAGTATCCGCTATCACATTCCCACTATCCCGACTCCAAGCCCAATCCCTATCCTGAATATCTGATGTTATATCATTAAAACCCCTATACACTGTTGCCGTCAGAGTAGTATTAATCCATGCCGGACGAAAGAATAACCCTTCCGAACTTTCCACCTTCATCGTCAAACGGCTATCCCCCGAAAGTATAAGCCAATCAGTCGCATTCCAGCGAGGTTCCTGAAGGGTTTTATCCCGAATACATTTGTACTTACAAGAATTATGGTAAACACTATGATATTCGGTCTCAGTATTCCGGTAAGGTTCCTCCGAAAGAGCCACCTGTATAGACCACAAATCCCGGAACACCTCCAGTTGCTTCTTTTTGCCGTTATAATCAATCTCATGTATCTGTTCTGCGGCCAGTGCCCGTACATAAACAATCGGGTCATCATCCTTAACAGGCAAATTCGTTACCGGAAAATTCTTATACGCACCTATACCAAAAGCAATATGGCTCTTATCCGTTAGGTAATTATTTACCCCTCCCAGCATAACAATACACTGGTCATGGCTCGAAATCCGGATACTATTCTGCCGTCTTTCATCCGTAAAATTTCCATACTGTACCAGATTCATAAACGGTACAGGTGCCTGGTTCTTTCCTCCCGGTACCTGTGAATCATCACCCAATACACAACGAATGCTGTGAGCAGCATCATCTATATGGATAATCCGCATATAAGAAGAAAAGAAACCATCCGGCTTCAGGTAACTACCAATCAGAATATCATCAACCATAAACGGTACATGGTCGCCCTCCTCAATCTTTAACGTAATCAGATAACTTCCATCATCCTCTTTCACGTCCGCAATTAGTGAGCCATTTGTAGCATAGAGTTCACCTCCTACAACTTGAACCCGATTATAACGGAACTCCGGAGCCTCCAAAAATGTCCGCAGAGTTAAAGAAGTCATTTCCCCGTTTCCATGCTCATCAATATAAGCTCCATCACCCAGAGGACCGGGAATAAAATCACCAAATGTTGCTCCATCTGCAAACCGTATCCGTTTTAAAGCCGTATCCGTTTTATTCTTATGCAAATACTCCACACTCGACCGTAACGCAGAATACGCATTATAATCTGTCGGTTGAGTAGCATCGTATTTACTCCGGATAAGGTAAACCCCTGCACCATTAACCCCCAAACGGTCCGCATACTCGGATTCTTTTATATTATTCTCAATAGAACCTAAGCGGGAATAAACAGTATTATCACCCACT
The DNA here is from genome assembly GCA_020860805.1 of Tannerellaceae bacterium. Lineage (GTDB taxonomy): Bacteria > Bacteroidota > Bacteroidia > Bacteroidales > Tannerellaceae > UBA4116. Next base: position 4,661 of record JAJBTP010000440.1, read on the forward strand.
GTATAAGTAGCGATATACGGATTATAAAGTTTCTTTTCAAACCCTTGACTCCGGGACAACCTACCAGACTCACCAAACCGGGCATCCATCAGGCAAACTTTCTGCCCAACCTCATACGTCTTATCATGCTCAGAGCAATACGCCGGGGT
>JAJBTP010000557.1 GCA_020860805.1 Tannerellaceae bacterium
ATCCAACATTTAAACCAATTGAAAACGTCCGTGTATAAGGCGCAATTGCTGAGTTGAAGGGTTGTTCAGGACTATAACTTTTAGGCATTTTATTAATGATATACCTCAAATCTGTTGCATTGGCAAAAACTTTTATCCGGCTCATATGCACTTTTGAAACCCATTTTTCAGGTAATGTGTAAGTTAACTGGATATTTTTAATATTTAGCCAGGGTACATTCACAAATGAAAACGGGGCAGTGGAGGGTGTATAATTATGTTCGTTAACGGAATTATCAAAAGTAGCATCCACAACAAACAACCGGGGGAAGTTGGCCCCGGGGTTTTCAGGTGTCCATCCCGGGTCGCTTGCGGCATGTTCACTTAATTCACTCCAAGCAAATCCAAAATTTATCCGGTCTCGTGCTACAACGTTCCATTTACCTACTCCATTCAATATGGCGTTAAGTTCGAAACCTTTATATCCTGCAGATAAATTTATATAATACTGATAATGCTGCCGGGTATCTCCTAAATAAACCAAATCGCCTGAGGATGGCAAAGGAACGCCATTCTCGTCGGTTTGATATAAAGCCTGTTTAATGACTCCGTCTCCGTCCAGGTCTTTGAATCTGACATCCCCAGGTTGTAAACGATTGGTAATACCTCCGGTAACCTGCCGGTAATATTCATCCACTTCTTCCTGTGTTTGCATAATACCATCATATACGAAACCGAATTGGGCGCCTAACGGATATCCTTCCACCCATGCATTTCCGGATATATCAGGTATGGCACTATCCGGTAATTTAAGTGCTTTTGTTTTCGAATCATTTATTCCGAAAGATACACTGTAATAGAAGCCATTTTTTAACTGGTCTCTCCAGGTAATACCTAAATCCCAGCCTTTTACCTGAATTTTAGCTCCATTGATATTTGGTGCGGTAGTACCTAATAAAGCCGGGAATTCCTGCATATAAAAAGCATTATTCGTTTTTGTAATATATTGGTTGTAAGCAATAATTAACCGGTCTTTTAGTAAGTTGATATCCAGACCAATATTTAATTTACGAGAGATTTGCCAACTACGTGTATCCGAAGGAAAACCAGATAACCAGGCTCCCTGTTGCCTCACAACCGAAGAGCCTTCTCCAAATAAAACACTGGAGTTAGCAATATGCAGTGTCTGTACAAAATCATAATTTCCGATTTCTCCCTGATTTCCTAATTCACCATAATTTACCCTTACTTTTAAGTAATTGAGGTAGTCCTCTATATTGAGTTTTTTGAAAAATGATTCGTTCGTTAGGATATAGGCTCCACCAACTCCATAGAAATTACTCCATTTATGTCCGGGTGCAAACTTTGAACTGCCATCTCTTCTGAAATAACCTTCTATTATGTATTTATCTTTATAGGTATAACCTGCATTGGCCAGAACACCCTGAAGGGTATTTTCCGTTTGTACATCCGACAATAAATTTCTTAACGGATTCCCTAAATTAAGGATGTTGAGGTCGTTATAAACCAGGTCATATGCCATGGCTGTAATATGATCTTATTGGAATTCTTCATGTGTAAGCCCCACAAAGGAACGAATAAAGTGGTCTTTAAAAAATGTATTTTTATAATCAGCAGAAAGGGCGAGGTTTAATGATTGGTTGAAATCATTTCCATAATATGCCTCGGTATCTGCATTCCTGTTGTTGAGGCTGGGGTATGCATAGTCTTCATTATAGTAATAGGAATCATACCATTTAAGATAAGCACGGCCTTTTATTCCGTCATAACTTTTTTTGTGCTACGGCACGAATTTTCAGGTTGTTGATAGGAGTAGCCTCCATAAAAAACTGGCCATTTACCATATATCTTTTCTGGTTAAGATGCCCTCTTTCTTCAGCATGTCCGATTGGATTGCGCAGGCCACCCCATACACTATAATTACCTGATGGTGTATAAGGTACATCCCAAGGGGGACGATTTGCAATAGTAAATTCCAATCCGGCAATATCGACAGGTTCCACCAGGTTCTGGTAACGCATACTCATGTTTGTACCAACTGTTAGCCATTTGTTATAACGATAGTCCAGTTTGAGCCGGGCAAATGTGGTTTTGTTGGAATTATCTCCATACCGGAGCATCGAACCTTCATCTATATATCCTACGGAAGTGTAATAAGAGGCTTTTTCTGTTGAACCGGAAAAAGATACGTCATAATTATGAGTTATGACTGTACTATACATTTCTTTCATCCAATCATGATGTGAAAAGACCAATACAGGTGTATCGGGAAAAGGTGCCTGTCCGGTTACTATGTGCTTATAGTCGTTGTTTTTGATATCATTGAATGTTAGGTTATTATCTTTTATGTAATTGATTACACCGGGATATCCGAACATGATTTCTGCACCACTCATACTCCAGGCTTTGTCCATCAACAGCATCGTCTCAATAACATTGGTTTTACGATTATAAATGGATGGTTGTTTAAAGGAAGAAGTATAGGATACATCTACTCTGTTCTTTTTCCCTGATTTTGTGGTAATAACGATTACACCGGATGAGGCACGGGAACCATATACTACTGCTTCACCGTCTTTCAGGACACTGATAGTTTCAATGTCATTAGGGTTGACGCTATTAATAGCATCAATAGAACCTAAGGGTTGAGGTAGTCCGTCAATAACAACTAAAACGTCAGAACCGGTTCGTGCGGAAACTCCCTGAATTTCTATTCCTACATCTCCACCACCTAACCGGCCAGGATTTCCGCGGGTAAGGATTAATCCCGGGGCGACACCCTGAAGAAGATCTGTTCCACGGGCAGCCGGCCGGTCTTCAAGCATTTTTGAATCTACCGTTACTACTGAACCTGTTAAATTTTTTCGTTCTTTCGATTGATAACCTACAACGACAACTTCTTCCAAGGATTTAGAATCTTCTCTTAATACGATATTGAAAGGAATTTGTCCCTGATAAATTATTTCCTGCGTGAGGTAGCCAATATAAGAAATAATAAGGGTAGATCCCATAGGAATGTTTTTTAAAGAAAAATCACCATTGATATCTGAAATAGTACCGGTTTCACTTCCTTTCACTTGTATATTGGCACCGATAATTGGTTCAACGCCGTCACTGATATTTCCGGAAATATCTTTTATTTGTTGTGTACTTTCCACCACATATATATTACGATCTATTGCAGATGCTCCCAGCTGGTGGTAGGGGATAAGGAGCAAAAAGGGAATAACAACTATTCCTAATCGCTTTTTATTGGTCAACATATTAGGTTGTTTTTTATGGTTTATAAATAAGGAGGTAATCTAAGGTTTGTGTACAAACAGCAAATCAAAAACTTTTCATAACTTTGTCTCCTCTATTTTAAGTTAATATAATAAATCCTTAATTTATTTCTTCATCGCCAAATGAACAGGAGTAAATTTTGACTGTATTAACTGGAATGTACGAGTGAAGGGAAGGGGACAAGCCTTCCTCTTTCACTTGGCCAGTTTGAGTATTTCCAGAATATCTTCTACTGTAACAGGTGGATTACATTGCAATACACCTTCCGCATTGAAACTTATTTTTATGACATCTTCCTGTATTGCAGGCAGGTCTTTCTCCCATATATCCATCTGTTTTAAGGTTGAAGGCACGCCGATACTCCTGAGGAATTTTCTGAATGCCGAAATACCCTCCAGAATTACTTCTTCCTCGCTTTCCCCTTCTGTTTGGATTTGCATAACATGTGTAGCAAAACGATAATATTGTTCCGGTCTTTTTTCCACATATATTCCATTCAGGGGGGCATCATAATGACTAAAGAGGCACCATGAGCAACTCCGTGGCGCATAGTAAGTACATGGCCAATCTGATGAATAGGAGTCCACGCGTCACCCGGTGACGCCCAGCCGTTAATGGCACATGTGGCAGCCCACTGTAGGTGTGAACGGGCGGACAAATTCAATGGGTCGGTTAATACTTTCCCAATATTATCCATGACAGTACGCATGACACCTTCCTGAAAATAATGTTGTAAATCACTGTCTGCTTCACCATTCAGGTAGATTTCCAATACATGTGAAATGGTATCGGCTGCTGCACAAGCAGTTTGATAAGCCGGAAGTGTGAGGGTTAATTCAGGATCAATGATAGAGACTTTCGGATAAAGGCAATTGCCCCATACATATGATTTTTTACCCAGCTTACGATTGCTCAGGACCGCACAGGGGTTCATTTCACTACCGGTGGCCGGTAATGTAGGAATCATCAATGTGGGTAATGCTTTGACGGGAGATATAGCATCTATTTTATCATGACGACTAAATATCATATTCCAGAGTTCGCCTTCATAGTAAACACCCGCGGCTATTGCCTTTGCAGCATCCATTGCACTACCTCCACCTACACCAATGAGGAAATCAATGTTCTCCTTTTTACATAATTCAACCCCTTTGCCTATTGTTTCAATTTCCGGGTTAGGTTCAATTTCAAAGAAAGAGAAAGTGATAACTCCTGCGGCTTTCAGTTGAGACTCGATACGGGCAATTGTAGGTTGTAAAAAACGTTAAATCTTTGTATGACACCAGACCACATCTACTTCCCAATGTTTTTGCTTCGGTACCTACTTTGTTTAATTCCCCTGCTCCAAAAATAATCCGTACAGGGTTGTAGTATTCAAAATTGTTCATTTATAGATATTATTTTATGAGTAAATTAAAATCCTGTTTTCGTAAAAGAGCAAAAATTATACATCCTCCTGCTGCAATTAAAACAGGGATAAACCATACATAACCTGCCGGTAACATAAACCACCCGGGT
>JAJBTP010000098.1 GCA_020860805.1 Tannerellaceae bacterium
GATAGATACGCCGCAGGAGTTTACGATTGTAGAGGATTCAGACGGGAATCTTTCCGCCGATCCGTCTACTCTCACGTTTGAGGACCCCGCTGCGGAAGGGGAAGCACATCTGCTCATCGACTATAACATGAACGGCTTCTCCGCGACGGTTGGGACGAGCGGGGGATGATGGGAATTAAAATACGGGGGAAGGAAACCTGTCTGTGAATCCTTCCCCCTGCTTTTTTTTACTTTTTCTTGTCCCGGAAATAGTATGCCTTGCGTAATTTTTTTACCCCGTCCGGATAGAGCAGGATTAAGTTGTCGCCCAAACGCGCAAGCTCCGACGGCTGGATGATGTAGTCCTTCTCTGTGCTTTGCGTTTTCGAGGTCGGCACGGAGAAAAGCCCTCCGCTGCTTGTTGTGCTTTCCCGTGTTGTCGGCTTCTGTCCAATCATTTGTGCCAGATATTCTTGCGATTCCTTTTCTGTAACATTCAGGATTAATACATACTGAAAATTTGCAAGCATCGTTTTGAATCCGTCCACGCCGTATTTTTCGATAAGGTCTGACAAACTCTGCGTTAGTATCATAATCCGAATGTGCTTTTTTCTCAATTTTCTTAAAGCACCGACAATTTCAAGCTTCCCAAATGATGCAAACTCATCTAACGCAAACAAAATATTCCGTTTCGCCGCTTTCGGCCTGTCAGAAAAATATGTAAGGCACTGCGAAACGATGATACTCATCAATGGCGCATATACGCTCAACTTCGCGTCGGGAATGCAGACGAATACCTTGTATTTTTCAATGGATGATGGAGTAAACGCAACTTCTCCCTCTGCCGGCCTGCGAATCGCAGATTTCACTTTTTCGTTGGTGGCAAAGAATAAAATCGCCATATCACAGGATTGCTTACATCCCGCCGTATTCTGTTCGCTGTTGCCCTCAAAGTTGCCAATCAACATCTTTGCCGTCTCATTCCCGGTTGCGTCAATCATCGAAAAGAGACGCTTGTAATTGTTCGCCACTATCGTTTCGCAGATTTCGCAGAAATCAAGCCCGCTGTGGTAAAAAGCAATCAACGATGCGGTTAAAATATTTCTACCGTTGTCCTGAAAATACTTTGCGTTCGCGTTTGCGTTTACCAGTTCTGGCATGAGCAAAAAGGCAAGCTGCGAAAGTGCTTCGTTTTGGTCGTCCGTGTCCTTCATTCCGTCGATGAGTGAAAAAATATTGTACGGGACGGTTTCTGTATTGCATGGAGCATAAACCAATTTGTTGTCGCATTCTACATTATTGCATATGTCCCCGCTGATGTCAAACGCCAAAAAAGTTCCGTTCCAGCGGCGCAGCGTAGGGATTAAAACCGCAGATGTTTTTCCGCTGCCGCTGCCACCGACGATGAAACTATGCCCTTCGTCGCTGCTGGGAGATACGACATACCGCCCCAGCTTTGTCAATCCCAATATAATACCGTCTGCTTTGCTGCTCCAAACGGTTTTGATGGATTTCTTTGTAAATGCGGTTCTGACAAACCGAATTACCAGAAGCAGTGCAAGCAAACCAACACAAGCCACTGCAATGTATCTTAATAAAGCAATCATTTCATTCATATCTATCAAGTCCTTTCATAATCTCGATTGCGCAAATATTCAATTTCAGAACGCAACTTCTCATTCTCCCTTTTCAATTCGTAGTTTTCCTTTAACTCTGCGACGGTGCGGTTGCCGCCGTTTGCCCGCGTGATGCCGGTTTGAACTGCACATTCAATTTTATGCAAATCTAAGGTGTGCTGCAAATCTCCGTGGAACGTCTGCAAATCCTTGCGGGTCAAAACCTCGTTCGCGCAGACCTTCTCGCGCTGCGGGTGAGCGGGGTTCAAATCGGGCGCAACGGGGATGAAGCAAAAATGCAGGTGAGGCTGACCGTATACAACCTTGGTGCGCTGCTTGCCATAAGCGTCCATAACAGGCTCTCCCCACCGGTCACAGAGCTTTTCCTTAATCCCTTCGTCGTAGTGTACCACTGCCTGAACCACATTTTCCTTTCCGTAACGTGCGGTTAAAAAATCAAAAACTGCTTGAAAAAACGCCCGCTGCTGCTGTTCCTCCTTGATTTCCTTCGGACAGGTCACGACCCACCCTGCCATTGTTTTTATATCTTTTCGATTATAGCAATACAATTCTCCCATACGCTGCTTGTAACGCCTGTACGCGGATTCGCCCGGCTGCAAAAGAGAATAATTAAATGGTGTTCGCTCCGTGTCGATGTCCTTGTTGCTACTATTCTTGATTTCTCTGTCGTTGTGGCGCAGTTCATTCCTTACCGCTGATGATGTAAATTTTTTTACGCTTGCCAATATAAAATCACCTGATTCTGTTCTAAAATTTCAATTCACTGCTTGCTGCGTTTTGTTGTTGTCCTCCTCCCTCAAAAAGTTGTAGAACGTGCTTTTCTTCAACCCGGTCCTACGCATCGCATCTGTTGCCGAAATTTTTTTAGCCTGCCATTTGTCGATCACCTCCTCCCAATTTTGCGGCTTTTCGACCCGTGGTCGTCCTAAACATTTTCCCTTTGCCCGTGCTGCCGCAATCCCTTCTGCTTGCCGCTGATGAATGGTTTCCCTCTCCTGCTGGGCGATAGAAGATAAGACCTCAACAAGAATGTTGTTCACCATGTCGAGAACCCACTCTTGACCTTCCGGATAGTCAATCATTGTCGTTGGCAAATCCAAAACCTTTAACCGAATGCCGTTGTCTTTGAAATATTGCAGCTCATTCTTGATGTCCGCTTTATTGCGTGAAAGTCGGTCAAGTGATTTCACAACAAGCGTGTCTCCACGGCGCAACATGGTTGATTTTAAAGCCATATAACCGCTGCGATTCAAATCTTTGCCAGATTCTTTGTCAGTGATGATGTACCGTTCTGATGCACCCATATTTTCAAATACACTAAGTTGCCGGTCAAGGTTTTGTTCCTTGCTGGATACCCTTGCGTAATAATAAGTTCTATTCTCCAATCAAATCAATTCCTTTCATATATAAATAAGTATAGCACATCATGGAATAAAAGTCAAGATAAATGTTCAAGAAATCTGATTATTTTTTGGATATATCCATAAATTGTAATTTGACTTTTTCAAACGCCGCATTACGGCTATTTTCCACTGTTTGCAAAGGTACACCTTGTTGGATAGCATTTGTATTTCCATTCTCAATATATCGGGTTCTGAGGAATTTGTCAAGTTTTGTAATTTCTTATTTTCCTTTTGTGGTTTCCGTCCTCGAAAAGTGCATTTCTCCCACGATTCAAAAATCCCCTGCACAGGCTGGCGCTTCAACCTGTACAGGGGAACGGGTCATTTCTCAACTTCCACCATCGGGACAAGACAGTTTCCACAAATGATGCAGACCTTTTTCGTTGCCCGGACGGTCTGACCACATCCACCGGGGCAAATCAGTTTTCGGGTGCTGCTGGGGCGTTTCTCTCCTTGTGGATTGCTGGCGGTCTGTTGGACTTGCTGGGATGTTGCGCCGATTCGGATTCCTGTGAAGCTCTTTCTCACAATTTGCAGCTCGCTGTATCCTTTTTCAATGGCATATTCCAGCAGCCTGTCATTGTCCTTTGCCGTTGTACTCCATCCGTATTGTGAACCTGTGTATATACATTTCAGTCCATGTGATTCCGCAAGTTCTTTGAATTTCTTATTGTGATACCCTCCATTTCGGCTTGTTTCCTTGATGTCGTGTACTCTGCAAAAAATATGGACCTGCTCATGAATCACAGTATCGAGCGTTTCTTCAATCGGAAAGTCCAAGACCTCTGCGGCAATATTCAGCTCGAAAAGTTCATCCTCTTTTCTGCGCCACACCCGCGAAACGCTGCTATGTCCGCAGCTTCCGGGCTTCGACTGGCAAGTGATAATCACCTGTGGAAGTTCACCGCCCCAGAAGTCCGTGTTTGTACTGTTGTAAATTTTTTCAATCATTGAAATTACGCGGCTCATCTTAGTGGTTTCTTTCATGCTTTTTATACCTCCCATAATTCGTCATCGGCGTTAGCGCCGTGTGGTTCGCAACCGCTTACCTGTTCCAAAATCGAAACCCCAGCGCGGGGTCAAGTTGACCGTGGAATAAAGCGGACAGACCGACAATGGGAGGGAAGGAGCATTTATGCCGCGAAAGCTGCTTGACACAGTGCGGGGGTTCGATTACCCGGAACCTCTGACTGATGAGAAGCAAAAAAAGAAGGGAACTCAAGCTGCCTTTTATCCTTTTTGTCATGTTTTTTCATTTTGGGTTGGGATAAAAGATTTCCTTTTCCACCAACACTTTTGAGGTTTTTACCCCTTTTATCCCTTTTTACTATATTGCTGATAACAATTTAAAATACATTGCTATGATAGTAGGTGTATTTTTCCATTTTGTAGGTGCAAAAAATGATGTGCGCCCGACCTGAAAAGAAACATTTTAGTAGTTGATGATTTATCTATGTATACAATCTGCCTATCAAATAGATATGTTTTACTTACAGATAAGCAGCGTTTAATGCTCATGCTAGGATTGACTTGCAATCATAGTGATATATTCTATTTGGTGATAACTTTTAAAATGGGGATACTATCAATTCTATGCCGTTGCAAACAGGAACGCAAAATTCTTAAAAAGTCAAGAATGGTTCCTTTAAAGGAATAGCTGCAAATATACCAAAAACCAACTTCCATTGGAAGCAGTGCCTGGTATTCAAGTACCCTCTTAGATAGAACTGCCTTGCTCTGAAAATCTGAAAATATAATCACCAAGTTAA
>JAJBTP010000507.1 GCA_020860805.1 Tannerellaceae bacterium
GAAATATATCTTTGTAAATAAAGATGTTAACCAGGTAGTAATTTTCATAAAAACTCTATGTACTATGAATCCTTTATATCAACGACTTCCGTTCAATCACAGTAACTATGTGAACTTCTATAAAGAAGACCTTCCGCATTTTATTGTGCCTATGCATTATCATCCTGAGATTGAAATAATGTATATACTGGAGGGTACAGGTACCCGCTTTGTAGGTGATCATATTGATCGGTACGAAGAGGGAGATGTTTGTATGCTGGGACCTAAAATTGTGCATGAGTGGCGTAACGATGAGGTTTATTTTCAGAAAGATGCAGGATTGCGTTCTTCCTGTTTATGCCTGTTTTTTACGAGTGATATTTTTGATAAGAACTTTATCGGTTTGCCGGAAATGGAGAATATTCGTGCACTACTGGAACGCTCCCGCCGGGGAATTAAGTTTGCCGGACATACCCGGAAAGAATTGGGGCGTATGATGGAGGAGACAGTTCCTATGACAGGAATTCCGAAGATTCTGAATTTTATACGGATACTGGATGTGATGGCTACATCCGAGGAGTATGAACTATTAACCAGTGTAGGATATACGGAGTCGGTTAATTCGGCGGATTTTGAACGTTTTAATAAGGTATACCAATATATCATGAAAAACTTTTCCGAACCTATAAAATTAGAGGAAGTAGCGGATTTGGTTGGACTTACCCCGAATGCGTTCTGCCGGTATTTTAAAGGGCGTACCAAGAAGACGTTTGTACAGTATCTCAATGATATACGGATTGGGCAGGCGAAGAAACTGTTAATTAAAGGACGGATGAAAATATCAACGTTAAGCCTGGAATGTGGATTTAATAATCAATCCAATTTTATTGAACAGTTTAAACGTTCGACTAAGATGTCGCCTTCGGAATACCAGAAGAAATACGGAGTAAAAAACCAAAAAGCAATATAGAGAAACCGGAATGGTAATATTCCAAAACTATCCGGCAAAATTATGATAGTTTCGCATGGATTCTATGTATAATTTTACAATATCAAAAATACCATCAAACACACAACATACCAAAATGGACAGACGAAATTTTATAAAAAGAGCAACAGCCACCGCTATCACAGGGATGGCTTCTATGGAATTAGTCAATTCTGCGGCTTTCCAACATACCTCTCCGGATGTTAGAAAAAAAGGCACTGCGGTTTGTCCACGGGCTATTACCATGTGGGATTTCTCCTGGCTGGAACGGCGTTGGCCGGGGGCCGGTTATGAAGATTGGGACCAGGCATTGGATGAATTGGCCGAACGGGGTTACAATGCTGTGCGTATTGATGCATATCCTCACCTGATAGGGGCAAACCCAACCAAAAAGTGGATGCTCAATGAGGTGTGGAACCAACAGGTATGGGGCAGCCCTGATTTAAATGAAGTACAGGTGCAACCAAACCTGAATCAATTCCTGGAAAAATGTAAGGCAAGAGATATAAAAGTTGGGTTATCATCCTGGTACAGGCAGGATACGGATAATGTAGTCATATGACCATTACCACTCCTGAAAAAATGGCCGGATGCTGGATTAAAACGCTTCAGTCAATAGAGGCTGATGGCCTTCTGGATACCGTTATGTTTGTTGATTTATGCAACGAATGGCCGGGAAACCTCTGGGCACCATATTTCTCTGAACAATATCCACATGTGGTTTGGGGACAATGGTATAAGGATGAATCTGTGAAATGGATGAAAACATCCCTGGAAATAATGAAGGCAAATTATCCGGACATGCCTTTCTTATTTTCTTTTGATTATGGTGATGTCGAAAAGTATAATGAGGTGGATACGTCTTTCCTTGATTTATACGAACACCATATCTGGATGGTACACCAGAATAACAGTGAGTTTTATAAAGCTGTTGATTACAAAGACGGGCAGTTTTCGCCTCAATCCTACAAGAATGTAGTAGCGAGGGCCGAGAAATTATACCGGGAAAAACCAGCGTATTGGCAGCAGTTATTAACTTCAAAAATTGAGATGATGGCAGAAGTAGCCCGCCGCAATAAACGGTTGGTAGTTACTACCGAATGTTGGGGAATTGTTGACTACAAGGATTGGCCTCTGCTTAACTGGGACTGGGTAAAAGAACTTTGTGAAATTGGAACAATAACAGCCGCTAATACCGGTGTATGGATAGGCATTGCTACCAGTAACTTCTGCGGACCGCAGTTTGTAGGTATGTGGCGGGATATCGAGTGGCACAGGAGGCTGACTACTATTATTAAGTCGTCGCCTGTGGATGAAACGATACTGAAAGATAATGTAACACAAAAATTATTGAAACGAATCTGATATACTTAGATCTAAAATACTCACTAATTACTATGAAAAGTGAACGGGGTGGAATCCGGATATAAACACCTGTTCATCAGTTAGAATTTATTAATCTTATCAAATTAATTTTTTATGGAAAAAAGAAATAGTATTATTTCCTTTAGAGACCTCTTTTTCTCTAAAAAAAGGCTCCTTCTTCCTGCTTTTCTGCTGTTATTCAGCCAAATACTTCTGGCTCAAAGCGGAACTGCCATTTCAGGAAAGGTTGTTTCGCAGGTCGATAATGAACCACTGATAGGAGTAAATGTCGTACAGAAAGGAACTACTAACGGCACATTGACCGACCTGGATGGTAACTTCGAACTGACCATTACTTCTGCTTCCGTACTGGAAGTTAGTTATGTAGGTTTTATGACCCAACAGGTGAATGTACAACCGGGAGACAGAAATATTCGTATTGCCCTGAAAGAAGATGCGCAACTGCTGGATGAAGTAGTTGTAGTAGGGTATGGTGTGCAAAAGAAGAAATTAAACACCGGGGCTACCGTACGGGTGAAGGGCGATGATATTCAGAAGATGAATTCCATTAACCCGATTGCTGCTTTACAAAGCCAGGCGCCCGGATTGAGTATCACGCAGACTTCCGGTATGCCGGGTGAAGGTTTCAAGGTAAACGTACGTGGTATTGGTACCACAGGAGATTCAGCTCCGTTATTTGTGATTGATGGAATTATCGGTGGGGATATTAACTCACTGAACCCGTCGGATATTGAATCAATAGATGTATTGAAAGATGCCGCTTCGGCTGCTATTTATGGTTCACGTGCTGCGAATGGGGTTATCCTTGTAACAACCAAACAGGGTAAAACCGGAAAAGCAACTATTACCTATGATGGTTATTTTGGTGTGCAGAACGTATATAAAATGCCGTCTTTATTGAATGCACAGGAATATGCTACCATTATGAACGAAGCCCGTTTAATGGACGGATTGCCGGGATATGATTTTGCCTCTCTGGTTCCTAACTGGGAAAGCATTGCTAATGGTACAAATAAAGGTACTAACTGGCTGGACGAGATACGGAATAAAAATGCACCTATCCAGAACCATGCATTGAATATCAGTGGTGGTACTGAAACAGGTGTTTATTCAATAGGTATGTCGTACACTTCACAGGAAGGTATCCTGGGTAAACCCGCACAACCTGATTTCAACCGGTATAACTTCCGGGCAAATACTGAATTTACCTTGTATAAAAAAGGCGATTTGGATATTATCAAATTCGGTGAAAACCTGACTTATTCGTATTCAGAGAAATCGGGTATTGGTATTGGTAACATTTACCAGAATGATATCCGTTATATGATGCGTACCAGTCCGTTTATGCCGGTATATGATGAAGATGGCGATTATCATCCTGCTATTGCCTGGAATCCGATGGAGCCTAACCCAATAGCGTATATGGATTATGAACGGGGACAGAACCTGCGTAAAAATCATACGTTGAGAGGGAAAGTATTCCTGACTATCCAGCCTATTAAGAACCTGGTATTCAGAACTAACTTTGGTGTTTCTCTGAATGGTATGTCCTACCGGGTATTTAAACCGGATTATAACCTGGCTTCTAATGTTTACAGGACTGAAAATTACGTATCTCAGGAAATGGCTATTGGTCATGGCTGGATATGGGAAAATACATTAAGCTATGATTTCAACCTGAAAGATAAACACAACCTGAATGTATTGGTAGGACAATCTATGGAACGCAGCGGCCTGGGTGACCGTATGAAAGGGGAGAATGTAAACTCTATTTTCGATGATTTCCAACACGGATATCTGGATAACACCAACGTTATCTATGCAGACCGCACTAAACTCAGTGGCGGACCTTATGCGGCTAAACATGGGATTGCTTCTTTCTTCGGACGTTTGAATTATAACTATAATGAAACGTATATGGCAACTGTTATTCTGCGTGCGGATGGTTCGTCCAATTTTGCCAGAGGTAACAGATGGGGATATTTCCCTTCGGTTTCTGCCGGTTGGGTTCTTTCGAATGAAGCCTTTATGGAATCTACTCAGGGTTTCCTTGACTTCCTGAAACTGCGTGCCAGCTGGGGACAAAATGGTGACCAACAGATTGACCCATACCAGTATGAAGCGTTGATATCTTTTAATAATTCAAACTACTTCTTCGGGAATGATAATAGAACAGTCTATCCTGGTTCCTATCCCTCTTTATTGGCCAATCCGGATATTACATGGGGTAAATCACAACAATTGGACTTAGGTTTTGATGCCCGTTTCCTGAATGGCCGTTTAGGTGTTGGTTTTGATTACTATGTAAAAACAACCAAAGACTGGCTGGTTGTGGCTCCTACATTGGATATTTATGGTGCGAATCCTCCTTATAAAAACGGTGGTGAAGTGGAGAATAAAGGTGTAGAATTAGCCTTGAGCTGGAATGACCAGGTAGGTGACTTTACGTATGGTGCAAATCTGAACCTGACTCATAATAAAAACGAGGTAACTCACATTGCCAATACGGAAGGTATCATACAGGGTAAAGCCAATGTGTTGGGAGAAGGTATGAGTGAAATTTACCGGGCTCAGGTAGGGTTCCCGTTAGGATACTTCTATGGATATAAAACATTGGGTGTATTCCAGTCGGAAAAAGAGATTGCTGACTATAAAGGTGCAAAATTATCCGGTGCTCAACCTGGTGATTTGATTTTTGAAGATTATAATGGTGATGGTGTCATTGATGATTTGGACAGACAAATGATTGGTAGTCCGAATCCAAAAGTGCAATTAGGCGTTAATCTGTTTTTCGGTTACAAAGGTTTTGACCTTTCTATCGCTGCTCATGGTGCTTTTGGCCATCAGATAGCTAAATCCTACCGTTCGGCTACCGACAATCCGTTGGATAACTATACTACTGAAATCTTCGGACGCTGGCATGGGGAAGGTACTTCTAACTTTTTACCCCGGTTGACTTCCGGAACCAGTACGAACTGGTCGTATATGTCGGATATTTATATTGAAAACGCTGATTACCTGAAATTGCAGAACATCACGTTAGGGTATGATTTCAAGAAAGTATTTCGTAAGATTCCGTTGGGACAGGTTCGCTTGTATATCTCAGCACAGAACCTGTACACCTTTACCGGCTATTCAGGAATGGACCCTGAAATAGGTTGGGGAGCAGACGAATCATGGGCATCTGGTGTGGATGTAGGTAATTATCCTTCTCCGAGAACCTATATTATTGGTGTTAACCTCAAATTTTAAGTAAAACACATGGATATGAAAAAATAATATTCCTTTTATTGGTAGTATTTGCATTTACCGGTTGTGAGGATTTTCTGGATTCAGAGAATCTGGTGCAAAAGAATACGTCTAATTATCCGAAGAATGCAAAAGAAATAGAAGAGTTACTGACAGGTATCTATTCTGTCTTACCTTCTGTACATGCACAACAATCTACCTTTTTTGTTTCCGAACTAATGTCTGACGACCGTCTGGGTGGTGGTGCTGCCGTTGACAGAAGCTGGGCGGCTCTGGACAATTTGAAAAAGATTAACGACAACATGCTTAATCTATTGTGGCAGAAAATGTATTATGGAATCTATCGTGCTAACCTGTTACTGGAAGTAATCGATGATATTACAGACTTTGGTAGTGAGAATCAAAAAAATACAATTAAAGCAGAAGCTCATTTCCTGCGTGCTTATTTCTATTTTGAATTAGCCCGCTCATTCGGAGCCGTTCCGTTAAGTATCGATACCAAAGATGAAAACCTGCCACGTGCAGCAGTTGAAGAAGTGTACGGACAAATAGCGGCTGATTTTAAGTATGCTATTGAAACTCTACCCAATGAAACATTCCAGCAAAGTGTAGACCGTTCCGGTCATGCAACCAAATGGGCTGCACAGGGTATGATGGCACGGGTATATCTGTTCTATACCGGTTACTATAAAAAAGAATCGTTGCCGCTTACCGGTGGTAGTGAAATCACCAGCCAACAAGTAATAAACTGGTTGGATGATTGTATTAAAAACAGCGGGCATGGTTTGTTACCCTCTTTTGCAAGTCTTTGGCCTTATGGAAATAAAGCAACTGCTCCGGATTATAAATATGCTGCTGATAATGGTATTGAATGGATTGGAGAAGAAGGTGCGAATTACGAAACTGTATTTGCTATCAAATATTCGGCTATGGCTGACTTTGGTACCAGTATCTATTATTCAAACCAACCGGTTCTGTACTTCTCTATTCGGGAACAACCGAACGGCTATCTTGATATCTTCCCATTCGGACAGGGATGGGGTGGTGGCCCGGTGGCAACTAATATGATTAACGACTGGAAGACACTGGAACCTAATGACCCGAGGCGGGAGGCTTCCGTATTGGATGTAGAGAATCCGGCCGAAGGTCTGACCAATTATGTCTGGGGTGCAAGTATGCAGATTCAGGAAACCGGTTTGTGGCAGAAAAAGTATACAGCTATCAATGCTTATGATACAGATGCCAACGGCAATACAATGGCTGTTAATTACAGTGTTAAATTGTACGGACGTACTTCAAGTTACCAGATTGATAATACACAGGACCAATTTGTTATTCGTTTTGCTGATATTCTGTTAATGATGGCTGAATTGAAGAAAGACCATACGTATATTGACCAGGTAAGGAGCCGTATAGGATTGCCTTCTGTAGGTTCTTATACTGAAGATGCTTTGCGTAATGAGCGCCGTTGGGAACTGGCTTTTGAAGGAGTTCGTTACTATGATCTGATGCGTTGGGGAATAGCAGGTGAGGCACTCAATAAACAGAATGGTGTGCAAGTTAAGAACAACGGAGTAGATGCTGTTATGAACTATGGTGACCTGAATGCACGTTACCAGAGTACAGGTGGCTTCCTTCCGATACCTCAGACACAGATTGACTTATCTGGTGGTGTACTTACACAAACTCCGGGTTGGGGTAGTGATGCAATTTATTAACCTCCTCCGCCCCCCTAAAGGGGGGATTTAAACCCTCCCTTTAGATGAACGGAGTGAATGTATTATCAACTACTAACTACTCAAAAAAAGAATTATGAAAAAGATAACTTTATTATATACCCTGTTGGTTGCTATGTTATTCACAACTGCATGTGATCCGGTAGAGAACAGGGAAAGCCTGGGCGGTATTATACCGGCCAGCGAATTAAAGATTGATGTCTACTCGTTGGAAGACGGTGGCAATGAAATCGTATTGGTAAACAATACGCCGGGTGTGGGTTCTTTCTGGGATTATGGCTCTGGTTACTCCTCCCGTCAACAGGATACTATTATCGTTCCCTTCCTTGGTGATTTGACTGTTTCTTTCACTGGTATAAGTTCAGGAGGGACAGTTACAAAAACAGAAACTATAAAAGTGGATAAAATTATATCTCCGGTAGATGAAACATGGAATTTACTGGCAGGAACAGATGAGAATGGTAAAACATGGGTATGGGATTGTGATGACCCTTCTGATATTGTATGGGGGAATGGTGCATCTATTGTTGATTATAGTCCATCCTGGAATCAGGTTTCTGCTGCACAGATGGGCGAAGAAGAACCGGAAGTAGGTATTGACGGACGTATGGTGTTTGATTTGAACCAGAAAGCAAACTTTACCAAAATAGGCCAGGATGGCACCGTGCTTGAAAGAGGTGCATTCCAGTTTGATATGTCTCAAACCATGCTTTCGGCTGATGGTGAAACTCTCTGGTCAATCGGACAGCTTACTATTATCGATGGAACGATATTTAAAGGGATTTCTCCGAATGGTGGTGGAGTGGTAGTCAATACATTTGAAATACTGGAACTTACCGAAGATAAAATGGTGCTTGCGCATGTAAGTCCCGGTGGTATGTCATGGGAGGCATGGTACTGGAAGTTCAGAGTCAAAAAATGATTTCGCTCTTAATTCTCAAGACTTACTAAATACTTAACTGATCAGGAGCAAATGATGTGGCTCCCACCTTTGCTCCTGATTTATTTTTGAAAAGATGAAAAAGACTATACTTTTTATTTGCCTCCTTTTAAATACACTGCTTCTTTCTGCCCAGTATCAACGGGCAGAGATGTGGGCAGATAAGATTGCCGAACTGGATGAAAAGAATGAAAGGGAGGGATTTACTCAAAATTGTGTGTTATTCATAGGCAGTTCAACTTTTACCCGTTGGGGAAATGTGGCAGATTATTTCCCAAATTCTATTACAGTGAACCGGGCTTTTGGAGGCTCTATGCTGTGCGACCAGATTTATTTTTTTGATAAAGTAGTTAAACCCTTTAACCCAAAACAAGTGGTGATATACACCGGAGATAATGATTTAAATAATACATCAACTACCCCGGAGGAATACATGGAAGACGTTATTTGTATGACCCGGCTTATTCATTATCATTTTCCGGAAGCAAAAATACTTTTTACGTCTATTAAACCGTGTCCTGACCGTACACATTCATTCAAAAAATACAAAAAAGCGAACCAACTCGTAGCCCGTTTATGCGGCTCAGTATGAGTATGTGGAGTATGTAAATATATGGGATTGTTTCTTTGATAAAAAGGGAAGGTTAATCAAAGAGTATTTTACAGACGACAATATTCATATAACCAAAGAGGCTTACTCGCTTTTACAGGAAGCGATGAAAGATAAAATACTTGAAAACAGAAAATAATATGAAAAATATATATACAATCGGTTGCTTATTTCTGATGGCTTTCGGGCTACAGACAACCCATGCACAATATCAACTCAACTTCGGACTGCCTTCCCGGCAGCCGGATAGTCAGCTACCCAAATCAAAGGCTGCTTTTATAGAACCAGTCAGGAAATCCTACCAGGCAGTTCCAGGTGAACTTACCCGGGATGAAGAAGGTAATTATACCTTCACTAAAGGATGGGAGATGGTTGAGGGATATAAGTTATTTGAGGAAGGTGTTTCCTTGTGGACTACTTCTTCCCAACCGGTTGACTGGTATAACGCAACCGTACCCGGAACTGTATTGACTACGCTGGTTAATCAGGGGGGGTGTATGCTGACCCATATTATTCACTGAACAATCTGCATATTCCGGATACGTTGTGCCGTATGGACTGGTGGTACCGGATTGCTTTTGACGCTCCACAGGATACGGATGCAGCAGATTTTGATTTGCTGTTAAACGGTATTAATTATAAAGCCGAAGTATGGTTGAATGGGGTACGGTTGGGTACGATGGCCGGTGCTTTTAAAAGAGGTGTTTTCCCAACCAAAGGGCTCCTGAAGAAAAACGGAAAGAATATACTGGCTGTTCATATCTTACCTTCTAATAATCCGGGTATACCTCATGAGCAGAATATTGCTTCGTTTGGTCCGAATGGCGGAAGCCTGTGTCTGGATGGTCCGACTTTTATATCCTCTGAAGGATGGGACTGGATACCTGGCATGCGCGACCGTAACATTGGTATCTGGCAGGATGTGAAATTGATTAAGACTAATAAAATAAAAATACAGGACCCGTTTGTAATAACAGATTTACCTCTTCCTGATACAACCTATGCAGACCTAACTATTCAAACAACCTTAGTCAATGTAACAGGACAGCCCCAACAGGTTACTTTGACTGGTAAGATAGAAAATATTACTTTCACCAAAGAAGTATCACTTGCTAAAAATGAACAGAAAGAAATTACACTGAGTGGTGATGAGTTCAAACAGTTACGGATGCAAAAGCCCCGGTTATGGTGGCCCAATGGATATGGAGCCCAACATCTTTATACGTTAGAGTTGGCTGTTAAACAGGGAAATGAAACCTTACAGGTACAGACTATTCGTTTCGGTGTACGTGAATTCTCTTATGAATTCATGGCTCAGTCCCAGGCAAAAGAAAATGTTCGCTTTAATTATAGTCCTACGGATGCAAGGGATGCCGGTAAACCTTTATTTAATTACAAAGAAGCAGTTACCCTTACAAATACGAACTATCCCGATATTGCTATCCCTACTTTTGAAGAAGGAGCAGAAAAATACATTCAACGATTGACTGAAGAAAAGGATAACCCGTACCTCACCATTTTGGTAAATGGCAAACGAATTTTTTTGTAAAGGTGGTAACTGGGGGATGGATGATGGTATGAAACGGGTATCCCGTGAACGGCTGGAACCGTATATCAAACTCCATAAAGATGCCGGTTTCACGATGGTGCGTAACTGGACAGGTGAAACTACAGAAGAATTGTTTTATGCCCTTTGTGATGAATATGGCTTGTTAGTCTGGAATGACTATATGATGTCCACCGAAACATTCAACCTGGAACCACTCGACCATCAATTGTTTTTGGATAATGTGCAGGATATTATCCGCCGGTTCCGTAATCATCCATCTATTGCTATCTGGTGTCCACGGAATGAAGGATATGCACCGAAAGCATTGGAAGATGGTATCCAGCAATTGATAATTGCCGAAGACGGAACCCGTCATTACCACGGTAATTCTATGAAACTGAATCTACAGACCAGTGGCCCGTGGCATTATCTCGTAGAATCAATCAGTTACCTGACCGGTAAAGCGGATGGTTTTACTACAGAACTGGGTGCGCCATCTGTACCAACAGCCAACACTATCCGCAAATTTATTCCGGAAGAAGATTTATGGCCTATCGGAGATGTATGGTATTATCACGATATGCATATCGAAAGTTTTGACTGGCGGGATTATATCCGTGACGTAAACCGGGTTGGCAGAGATGAAAGCAAAAATGTAGACGAATTTGCCGCACGGGCACAGTTTAAGAATTATATCCTGTACCGGAATATGTTGGAAACATGGAACAGCAACATGTGGAACTATGCCAGTGGTATCTTACTCTGGATGAGCCATCCGGCATGGCCCAGTATGACCTGGCAAACGTATTCGTACGATTATGAAACACCCGGTTCTTATTTCGCTGTAAAGAAAGCCTGTGAACCTATCCATGTACAGTGGAACTCTGTAAGCAATCAATTGCAGGTAGTCAATACAACGTTGAAGGGTTTGAAATCAGCCAATGTTCAATTCATGGTATATGATATAAAAGGTAAAAAACTCTTTGATAAAGCCTATAAAATGAATATACAGATCAATGCAACGACTCTTTGTGCGGAAGTAGGTATTCCTGCGGAAATAAAAGATGAGTTAGTATTGGTAAGAGTCGTGTTAGATGATGGAAAAGGAAAAACAATATCTCTGTTAATGATTACTGGATTAACCGTGAAGATACAAACGATTATACCCGTATCGGTGATATCGGAGCCACTTCCGTACAGGTAGTAGAAAAAGGGTTGACAGAGAAAAACGGAAAAACATTCCTGAAGGCAGAAGTGAAAAATATGAAAAAAGAAATCGCAGTAGGTATCAAATTAAATGCCCGCTGGAAAGATTCCAATGAAATTATATTACCGGCCTATATGTCTGACGGATATTTTAACCTGTTACCCGGAGAAACCAGAGTAATAGAAGTAGAAATACCTTGTACAACCGGCAAAAACATATACATATCTGCCGAAGGGTTGAATGTGGCACTAAATTCCTGAAAGGAATACGAAGCAATAGCCCAGGGTTGAGCGCAGCGAATACCCTGGGTTAATGGACCGACACATACCTCAACCCTGAAGGGGGTGCATAGATGAACTACAGTTTTGTAGAACCTTTACAAGGTTCTGTGCCTTCTAGGGTTTTCCTACTCAGGGTTTACAACCCTGGGCTATTGCTCAAATCCCTTACAGGGATAAAGACGAAAATAAATATCTTATAAAAATAGAAAAGATGAAAAGTTCTGAAATTCTTTTTCCTACAACCATATTTACCAATAATCTGCTTACGGGGGAAGGAGTAAAAAATGATACACGGCGGCTTGCAGATGTAGATACTATATTTGCTAACCAGCCGGCATTAAAGGAAATGGACAGGCAACAAACCATTTACCGGGTAAGTAGTTTCCTTCCTGTCAGAGAAAATACATCCGGAGGTCTCTTCTTCGGTATTACTACCCTATATCCCGGTAAAGTAGGGGACGAGTATTTTATAACCAAAGGTCATTATCATTCCCATGTGGATACGGCTGAGTTTTATTGGGGCGTAGAAGGAGAGGGAATGTTGATACTCATGGATTTGGAACGGAATGTTTGGGCAGAAAGAATGTTTCCCGGTAGTTTGCATTATATACCGGGCAAAGTGGCTCACCGGGTTGCTAATACGGGTTACCGGAACCTTGTCTTTTCAGCCTGTTGGCCGTCGGATGCCGGACATGATTATGATTCGATAGCCCGGGACGGATTCGCTAAACGTCTGCTGGATATGGATGGAGTACCCACTTTAAGATAAACTGACATATGAAATACACCTATACAATTGGAATCGATCTGGGTGGTACCTTCGTCAAAGTAGGGCTGGTCGGAAACGGGAAGATGATAGACTTTACCGTGTTTAATTCGAATATGCAAAAAGGTCTGGAAGCCAACCTTCCTTATCTGAAATCAGTTATTTATGACTTACTTTCTCAGAATGATGTAAGTAAAGAAGAACTTTCCGGCATTTGCCTTGCTTTTCCGGGAATTGTAGATACCTCACATAGCAGAGTATTATCTACCAACGAGAAATATGATGATGCATCTCAACTGAATCTGGAACGTTGGTTTAAGGTCCATTTTGGTGTACCGTTTCATCTGGATAATGATGCCCGCCTGGCTACTATCGGAGAATGGAAATACGGTGCGGCAAAAGGAATCAATAATGTTGTTATGATGACGTTGGGTACAGGGATCGGTACAGGTGTGATTCTGGACGGACGGGTGATGTATGGCGAACATTTTCAGGCTGGTTGTTTAGGTGGTCATTTTGTGGTGGATTATAAAGGCCACACATGTTCCTGTGGCAATGTCGGATGTGTGGAAGCCCATGCTTCTTCTTTTTTCCTTTGGAAAATTATAGAAGAAAATGAACATCTTTCCCCTCAGTTCAAATCACGGGCACAGGAATATACATTTGAAAGTCATTTTAAATTAGCAGGAACCCATGAAGAAGCTCAACTGGTAATTAAAGAATGTATGAAAGTCTGGGCAGCTGCTATTGTTACTTATATTCATGCTTATGACCCCAGGTTGTAATAGTGGGTGGTGGAATTATGAAAAGTAAAGAGATGATTTTGCCCTTCCTGCAAAAATATATAGATACATATGCCTGGTGTCCTACCCAACGGGTAGAAATCAGAGCGTCCCAATTAGGAGATAATGCAGCTATACTGGCTGCAGAGTATTGTTTACAAAATAAAGTAATAAAAAATGAATCCGCTAACTTATAAAGGTTCAAATTACGATAAATATCCGGTGGTTCAGTTACCGGATACCTATACGGAGGCTTGTTTTTCGGGATGGGAATCTATTACAGGTGAAATCCGGCAGAAATTACAGGCTATAAACAAAAGAGAAAAGATTCTGGTGGTAGAATGTTATCCCGGTGTGGACGAGAAGGAAATCCGGAATGTATTTGAAGCTGCCTTTCCGGATGCTCTTTGCATTCATTCAAAAGAGGGAATGCTGGAAGAAGAAGAGTTGAATGCATTATTGAAAGAGGATGTAACGGAGGATGAACTCTTCGGATACATGACCCGCCGGAATATAGACTGTTATTTTGACCCACAGAAAGTAGTATCCATTCGGAAGCAAATACAATCTGTATCCGGGCAACCGGTTATTGTATATGGAACCGGGGCTGCTTATCTACAACCTACATCTGACATATTGGTGTATGCAGATATGGCCCGGTGGGAAATACAGCAGCGTTTCAGACGTAATGAAGTGGGGAATGTAGGGTTAAACAATGCTGCCGAACGGACTTCACTACAATATAAAAGAGGCTTTTTTGTGGATTGGCGTATTTGTGACCGTTTCAAGAAAAAACTAATGCCTTACTGGAATTATGTATTGGATACGAATAGCAAAGGTCAACCAAATATGGCAATAGCCGAAGCTATAGAGGCCGGTTTGAAACAGGCTATCCAACAACCGTTCCGGGCAGTTCCCTTTTTTGACCCGGGACCCTGGGGAGAGGCCAATGGATGAAAGAAGTTTGTGACCTGGATAGAAAGGAAATCAATTTTGCCTGGTGTTTTGATTGTGTGCCTGAGGAAAATAGTTTACTGTTAGGCTTTGGCAACATTCGATTCCAGTTACCATCTATAAATCTGATTTTTGCCTATCCCCGTGAATTGTTAGGAAAGCCGGTACATGCCCGCTTTGGTGATGAATTCCCTATTCGTTTTGATTTTCTGGATACCATGGATGGAGGAAATCTCAGTTTACAGGTACACCCATTGACCGAATATATACAGGAAAAGTTTGGAATGCATTATACGCAGGAAGAGAGTTATTATATGCTGGATGCCCGGGAAGATGTAGTCGTGTATCTGGGCCTAAAAATGGAATTGATAAAGATGAGATGATTCAGGCCCTGGAAGAATCTCAGACTTGCGGAGTATTTGATGTGGAAAAATATATCGGAAAATATCCGGCAAAGAAACATGATCATTTCCTGATACCTCCCGGTACCCTTCATTGTTCCGGTACGAATGGAATGGTTCTTGAAATCAGTGCCACTCCTTTTATTTTCACATTCAAACTTTGGGATTGGGGACGTTTGGGACTGGATGGCCGGCCACGGCCTATTAATATTGAACATGGTAAACAGGTTATCCAATGGGATAGGGATGAAGAGTGGGCTAAAAAGGAAGGTATTAATCAATTTGTTCCGGTTGACAAAGGAGACGGATGGCGGGAAGAGAAAACCGGCCTGCATGAATGTGGGTTTATTGAAACACGCCGTCACTGGTTCACCAAACCGGTTCTGCATACAACGGATAAAAGTGTCAATGTACTGAATCTGGTGGAAGGGCGGGAAGCTATTGTAGAAAGTCCGAACCATGCTTTTGAACCTT
Source organism: Tannerellaceae bacterium (assembly GCA_020860805.1). GTDB lineage: Bacteria > Bacteroidota > Bacteroidia > Bacteroidales > Tannerellaceae > UBA4116. Next base: position 15,303 of record JAJBTP010000507.1, read on the forward strand.
TTGTGGTTCACTATGCAGAAACTTTCATTATCCCGGCAGCTGTGGGTGAATATACGATACGGCCTTTCGGTGAATCGGAAGGTCAGGAATGTGCTACACTTAAAGCCTATGTCAGACACAATGGATAAGCAAGTACTTGAATTTAATCCTGGTTTTGGTATTTATCCGGCTAAAGATACCCCTGTCTTTTTGTATGATGAGGATGTTTTCGGGCCGGATGTGGAAAACAGACGGTTGGATGATATACGGAAAAGCCTGAAGGAACCTACCTGTGGGGGGACCGGATATTGTTTATTCCATTGCTATGGATGTGGGTAAGAAAAAACATAAACAGTTACTATTTGACTGGCATTTACTCTTTGGGGTAGTGCGGTTTGCTGCCGGAAAATTAGGAAAAGAACCTATCCGTAGAGCCAGGGCCATATTCATAAAGTGTCTCCGGTGAGTAATTGGTCTGCCCCGGAAGTGTATGAAATATGGGCAGGTGAAGCCGTGATTTATATGCAGGAATATGCAGAAGATAATCCGGGACGTTGTTTTGCTGTGTATGCAAAACCCGGAGATGTTGTGATTGTACCTCCGTATTGGGCACATGCCACTATCAATGCCAATCCATCCAAAGAAATGGTATTCGGAGCCTGGTGTGACCGTCAGTATGGTTTTGAATATGAAGGAGTCAGAAAGCATAACGGAATAGCCTGGTATCCTTATTTTGATGAAAAAGACGAACTGCAATGGGAGGCAAATTCGCTGTATCAGCATTCTCCTTTGCTTTGTAAAAGTCCCGGTAGTTATACCTCTTTGGGAGTTGAAGGAGGAAAATCACTCTATCAACTCTTTGAAGATAATCCTGATACATTTTCCTTTGTTCCTTTTCCACAACGAAAGGAAGAAAATTGGAAGAATTTTATTCCGTAACACATTTAAACCTATTAAATCAAGAACATGAATAACAACAGCAAATATTTATACTGGATTACATTCGTTGCTATCAATGGAGGATTATTGTTTGGACTGAATATGGCCTCTATCTCCGGTGCAACCGATATGATACAAATGAAGTTTTCACTTACTGAGAGCGGATTGGGAATGGTTACCGGAACGATGATGTTGGGTTGTTTGCTGGGGGCATTGTTTACCGGTAGTATAGCTGAAAAGTGGGGACGGAAGAAGACTATGTTACTGACGGCTGTATTATTTATTATTTCAACCCTGGGTTGTGCTTTTTCCAATAGTTTAGGTATGCTTATCTTTTTCCGGGTATTGACGGGAGTAGGGGTAGGTATGGTTTCGGTAGTTGGTCCTATGTATATCTCAGAGATTGCACCGGCACGTAATAGAGGAACTTTTGTTTCGTTTAACCAGTTTGCCATAACCATTGGTATTTTATTAGCCTACTGTTTTGATTTCTTACTGGTGAATCAGGGTGACCAAAGCTGGCGGTATATGTTGGGTATACCGGTTGTATTTGGTATTATTTACCTGGTATGTCTTTTACTGGCTTTTCCGGAAAGTCCACGTTGGTTATTCAACCAGGGAAAGAAAGCAGAAGCATAAACTATCTTTAAGAAAATAGGAGAAGATATTTCCGATGATTTATCAGGGATAGATTCATCCCAACAGACAAACGATAACCGTATCTCCATCGGAGACTTATTTAAAGGTAAAACCGGAAAAATTGTTTTTATAGGTACATTGATAGCCGTGTTCCAACAGATAACGGGTATTAATGCGGTTTTGATTTTTGCACCGGATATTTTGAAATCAGCAGGAGTCGGAGGGGAAACAGCTTTACAACAATCCATGTTAGTTGGCCTGGTTAACTTTCTGATGACTATTGTAGCCATTAAACTGGTGGATACACAAGGACGTAAAACTCTTTTATTGTATGGAGCAGCAGGTATGAGTGTGGCACTGTGTTATTTGATGTTTGAGTTTATGCAGCCGGTCCGTAATACGACATTTGTATTGATTGCGTTGTTAGTGTATATAGCCTTTTTGCAGCTTCTTTTGCACCGGTTATGTGGGTGATTATTTCTGAAATCTATCCACCGGCAATCAAAGGTTTAGCGATGTCTTTTTCAACGGCTGTCAGCTGGATATGTACCTTCCTTACCATCTATACTGCTCCGGTTATCCGGTCAGGTTTAGGTGATACGGCATTATTTGGTCTATACGCTTTCTTTTCAATAGTAGCCTTTCTATTCGTAAAAAAATATATACCAGAAACAAAAGGAAAAAGCTTAGAGCAGATTCAGAAGGAGTTGAAATTGTAATCTATTTTTATTCCCCTACGGGGATTTAATCTGTAACTAACCTAATCATTGTGAAAAAGGAAGGGGAGGCGGCCGTAGGCTGTCTCCCCTTAGTAGTATAATACACTTAAATTACTTTACCGTCCCGGTAAAGGTAATTACACTTTGCGCCGGGATACTTACAGAGAACTTGCCTGTTTTGTCTGCTTTAATAGACTGAGTTTCCCAGCATTTATCATTATTTGTGAGGTAACCTGTCAATGTATTTTGTGGGTTAGCTCCTTCTATAGACAGGTGAGTAATCTGTTCATTATCGTTATTATTGATAATTACGACTGTATACTTGTTTTCCTTTTTATAGGCAGAAACTAATAATTCAGTGCTGGTTGTGGTTTCTATCCGTTTGCTTCCGGAAGGTATGTAACGGGTGAAATTCCCAAATGTTTCATAACGTTTGCTTAGGGTATACTCCTTTCTGTTTTTATTCAGTTCAATCAGACATTCGTTATTACCGGCCGGCATAGCCCCTCCCCACCAGATGAAAGCACTTACATTGGCCGTAGTCAGGTATTCGTGAAATGTTTCAGCCCAAAACATACCATTTTCCATGGATAAGTCCAATGGGTCTGTAGTACTTATTTCTGTCATCCATACCGGAATGTTTTTATCTTCTGCAATATGGAAAGGAACAATAGATGTTTTCATCAACCCATTAAGCATTTCCATGCCTTTTATCTCCGGAAACGTATAACCATGCCCGGATGCAATGGGGTTATAGTTTAAAATATCCGGATATTCTTCCAGGATGGTGTTTACAAAATCTTCTGAAGAAAGAGAAGATAACATAGTGGTAGCCGACCAGAATGGATTCTCTCCGAATACGATTTTAGCATCGACTTTCTCTTTTTGGAAAGTGGGTCCCAGATGTTTTGTAAGAAATTCTCCCATTTTGTCAGCACTCCATACCGATGAATTCCACGGAGCTGCATATCCGGGTTCGTTGGAAGGTGAGATAGCATACGGTTCCATACCAGCTGCCTGGTAGGCTTTATAGAAAGCAGCCAGATAATCGGCATAAGCCTGGTAATAGTCTTTTCTTAAATGTCCACCTGATGCATTTTTGTTACTTTTCATGTAAGCCGGTGCACTCCAGGCTGAAAAGAGGAGTTTCTCTACTTTGTACTTCTCTTTGGCCTGTTTGGTAATCCAGTGTTGGCCTCTGCGTTTTGCATCGTCCGATTCTTTATCCAAAAGAGGATGATCGAATGGAATAAGAATATCATCTTCCAGATTAAAAGAGGTATCATTTTCGTTTTCCCAATAATGAGGGTAGATTTCTCCCCGTAGAATGTTTAATTGAAGACCTTCCTGATCAAAAAGTAATTCCATGAGTTTATCCCGCTGATGGTGGGCGTACAATGGATAAGACCATCCGGCCTGGGAAACTCCGAATCCGTCAATGGTTTGTTTTTCCTGGTTCCAGTGGATGGTTACATCTCCGGCATGCAGAGGAAGTAAGCTCATACAGAGTAAAATAGTAAGCGTACAAACGTTTTTCATGTTTTTTGTTTTTTAAGTTCACACAGGAAACAAATATACGATCCTTGTTTCCTGTGTAAAAAAAAAAAAAAAATAACTCTATTATTTATCCCACCACATACGTGTATTCAGGTCATCTGCGCCCTGACGTTGAATTGCCTGTTCAATATTGGCTTTATTTATTGTATACTCTTTGGTTGGATAAATGAGCCTTCTGGGTATTTTACCTCTGTTGGGGCTGCCGGCAAAGTTTGTTGGAGTTAATACAGGATAGCCTAATCTTCTCCAGTTGGCATAACTTTCGTATCCGTTCATGAAAGTAGCTACCCAGAATTCAGTACCAATCACGTTTAGTTTATCTTCTGTTGTCTGTGCATTAGCAAATAAATTCTGGCTCAGGTAGTTATCTATAGCCTCATCGCTGATAATACCACCGGCCCCATATACAGCCTGTTCTTTCATGGAGTTACGAACTGCATTTTCGTAATGCGTGTTGGCATTTCCGCTAATCCATCCTCTTACTACTGCTTCAGCCTGTAACAGTTCTGTTTCGGCAGACGACATAAATATGGTAGGAGCACTGCGTTGCAGAATGGTATTGGTGTTGAAATTGGAATATACATTATGATCAGAATAATCCGGTTCTACCTCTGTAATCGAATCGAAGTCATATCCATTCGGTAAACCTCTTTGTTTATCCGGATCCGTATCACCATCAGGCAGAGAACAGAAAACAGTCAAACGGGGATCATGGGTTTGTTTCAAATGATCCATGAAAGTTTTACTGATTTTAATTTGTCCCAGTTCAATGAAGTTATCCATAATAAACCGGGTGGTCACTTGATTTTCTGTTCTGCTTTCACCTTCCAGGGGATTTATCATAGTCATATCTTCCTGTCCGGACATAACACCGCCCTGTAACGCTTCTGTTACCGTTTTCTTTGCTAATTCGGCATCTACTTTAGACATACGCATACCTAACCGGAGTAACATGGAATTTCCGAATTTTTTCCATTTTGAAATATCACCATTATAAATAATATCACCTTCTATACCTGGTTTGGATGTATCCAGTAAATTCAACCCGGTTTTTATATCATTGATTAATCCTGCGTAGATACTTTGCTGAGAGTCGTAAGCCGGATAATAATTCTGTTCATAATATCCCATACCGGCATCTGTATAAGGAATATCACCGAATAAGTCCGTCAGACGGTTAAATAAGTAGGCGCCCCAGATATGTGCAACAGCTAAGGTGTTTTCATATTTTTCATCTTCCGATGCAGTTACTTTTAATTCTGCAAGGTTCTTAATAACCATTCCGTAATTATCATTGAACATAGTTCCGGAAGATTCACTGGGATAGTATTTGTCGCCCGGCATTGTTTCTCTTTGCAGAGTAGCTGTTTGCTGAACAATCATCATACAGGTACCTACCTGAATGTTTTTACTCACCCCGCCTGTGGTTGGATTCAGGTATAACTGTACATAGGTAAGTAACGGACCTGGTTCAATGGAAGTGCTGTTATTCGGGTCTCTGTTAATTTCTTCATATTCGCAGGCAAATAAAAGACTACATAAGAAGAAAACCGATATATTTTTGAGTCTGTTTTTCATATTGATACGTTCTTAAAATTTAACATTTAAACTAAATCCCCAGCTACGGGTCGCAGGTAAACTATACATTTCAAGGCCCTGTGCATTCCCGTTATTAAAAGAAGATTCGGCATCAACTACCGGAACTTTATCGTAAATAGTCCATAAGTTACGTCCTACGACAGATACCTGTAAATCGGCAACTTTAATTTTATTGACCAAAGCTTTCGGGAATCTGTATCCGACGGCTAATTCACGCAATTTGATAAACGAGGCATCGTATACGAATTCTTCTGTGATACTATTGGCTATACCCATATAGTAAGTCATTACATCTACTTCTACATCATTGGGTGTACCATCCTGTTTGACACCTTTACCTACGATTTTGTTTTCTTCACGTCCTTCCAGCGTATCTTTGTGTTTACCATAGCTGTATACATTGTTGTTGGTACCGGAAAGAATACTTCCTCCGAATTTGGCGTCCAGCAAAATATTCAGGTTGATTCCTTTGTATTCGAAGTTGTTGCTGAAACCCAATGTCCACGGATGAACGCTTTCCCCGAGTTTAGTTAACTCTCCCCGCATCGGCAATCCGTTTTCATCATATATCTTTTCGCCGTTTTCGTTGCGTAGATACGGATATCCTTTGATGATACCATAGGGTTGGCCTACTTCATGGTAAATATATCCAGGTGCACCATCACCGTCCTGATAACCGGTACGGCTTTGTTCCAGAATAAATTCTGTAATGTTTTCCGTAATGTATTTAACTTCACTCTTATTGTAGGATAAATTAAAAGAACTGTTCCATTCAAAATTCCGGGTGCGTACAGGGATTCCTGTCAGTAATAATTCAATACCTCTGTTGGTTACCTCTCCGGCATTAATAAGTACATAGTCAAACCCGGAAGCAGTAGAAATACCTGCACTTACAATATCATCTTTGGTATTTCTTTGGTAATATGTGAAGTCTATTCCTATCCGGTTCTGTAAGAAACGTGCATCAAACCCTAATTCATAAGAAAGGGAAGAAAGCGGTTTCAGGTTCAGATTAGGAATGGTTTCCGTATTAATAGACCCGATAGGATAGCTCCCGAAGGATTGATTATAACTATAGGTTAATCCCAGGTTATAAGGACCCACGCTTCCTCCTGATTTCGCCCACGAACCTCTTAATTTAAGGAATGGAATCCACTCCGGCATAGGAATGACTTCGGTTAATATAAGTCCTACTCCTACGGAAGGATAAAATATATGGTTGGGTGTTGTTTTATTTTTGTAAGATAGCGCTGAGAACCAATCATTACGGCGCCTGTAACCGTTACGTAAACCATATTCCTGTAAGAAACTTCAGCCTGTCCGAAAACAGAATTAATGTAACTTTCTGAAAAATGTTTTCCTCCCGAAGTGGTTTCAGTATTGCCCATCGCGTTAAATCCCGGTTGTACGAAGCGGTTACCATTTGCACTGACTCTGTCCCACCAGGTAGCCATTGTATTCCAGCCAATAAAAGCATCTACCCCCCCAGGTGCTATTAAACAGCTTATTATAGCCTGCAATAGCTTCCACGTTAAACTCACCGTGAAAAGTAGTGGATTCGGAAATGCTTCCTTCCGGTGAATACCCTGTACCCATTGGAATGACATCTGTATAACGTCTGGTAATCATATCACCACCGGCTTTTCCTCTGAGGTAAATATTTTCTGTGAAATCATATTGTGCCTGTAAAGAACCAATCATACGGTCTTTGCGGTCTTTTTGTTCACGTTGATAAGCTACAAAATAAGGATTGGATATCCATCCGCTGGAGGTAGGAAGAAATTCGCTGCCATCCTCGTTGACTGCCTTTTCGAGTGTACGAATATCCACACTGGTCGGCATAATCCACATATAAGTGTTTCCGTTAAAGATAAGGTCTCCCAGGTTCGGACGGTTCTGAGCCCGTTCCCGCATATACATAACACTTGCCTGGATAGATAATTTATCAGTTGGTTTTGAGTTCAGGTTTAATGTAATGTTATTCCGTTCCAGTTTAGAATTGGGATACAGGTCGTTTGCCCGCTGATCACCCAGACTGATTCTGTATTGGGTATCTTTTCCTCCACCTGAAATGGATAAGTTGTTACTCAACATCCAGGCATTGTTGTAGAAATTTTTGAAGTTATCTTTTTGTGCTACATACGGCCGGAGTTCTCCATCAAACTGTTCGACATCCGAACCGTCTAATTTAGCACCCCAGGATAACATACCTGTATTCAGAGGACTAATAGCTCCGGGAACCATACCCATATATCCCTGTCCATATTCCCACTGGAAATCTTTATTCTTTACAATAGGATTATCCAGGGTGAAATAACTGTTGTATTCTACGCTGACTTTGCCGGCTGCACCTTTCTTTGTAGTAATAACAATGGCACCATTAGCGGCCCGTGAACCGTATAGGGCTGCTGCTGTTCCTCCTTTCAGCACACTCATGCTTTCGATATCTTCACTATTGATGGATGAAATACCGTCACCACCATCATTACCACCCCATAGACCTGCCTGGCCGTAATCGCTGTTATCAATGGGAATACCGTCCACGATATATAGTGGCTGGTTGTTACCGTTCAGCGAACCGTTACCACGAATCGTAATACGGCTGGAACCCATTACTCCTGAACTTGGTTTCACAACATTTACACCTGCTACTTTACCTGTTAATCCGGTTGCCAGGTTCGTGGTTTTTACCCGGTTCATATCGTCGCCTTTTACTTCGGTAACCGAATAAGCCAGTGCTTTCTTTTCTTTTTTTTGATACCTAATGCTGTTACAACGACTTCCTCCATTACCTGTGCATTTTCTCTCATTACAATATGCAAAGGTTGATTGTTTGCAATTCGTACTTCCTGGGTTATGTACCCAATGTAACTGAATTGTAACGTAGCGTTTGCCGGAACATTTATTGAAAAATTACCATCCAGGTCGGAAACAACACCGATAGAAGGCTGGTTTTTTACAATAATGTTCACTCCGATAATGGGTTCTCCGAACTGGTCTTTCACTGTTCCGGAAACCGGGATGTTCTGTTGTGTGGTTTCTCTTTTTTCAGGAACAACCTCTGTGGTTTTGATAAACACCTGCCGGTCGTTTACTACATACGAGTAATTGGTATTCTTAAATACTTCGTCCAGAATCTGGTCGATGGTTCTGTTTTCCATACGAACGGCTACCCGTTTGTTGACATCTACTTCCTGTGTGTAAAAGAAAATGTATTCACTTTTCTTTTCAATATTATCAAACAGTTCTTTCATGGTTGCGTTATCCATATCCAGAGATAGTTTGACGGACTGAGAGTAGGAACTTGCTGCCATCAGGCATTGGGAACCCAGAAAGAACAGGAGTATTATACAATGTATGACTCCACTCACTTTATTCCTTCCGGAATAGTTTTTTTCGTTAAGTTGTTTTTTTCATACTATCCGAATTAATATAAAAGGTTAGACAATCGTGTTTCTATCGTGTTAATTTAATGAGGTTTTTTGCTGTTTTGAATATAATAGGTTTCTTCGTTTTCGTCTTTGATTATCCGGATGGGATATAGTTCCTTTAATCCTTCCATTAACTGATCAAAGTTTTCTTTCAGATCCAGTTTCCCATTTCCTTGGTATAAGGAAAGAGAAGGATCACAGTGAATCGCTTTTCCGTAAAACCGGGATAGCTTCCTCATGAGCGCCGGCAGATTGTCCCGGTCACATAATAAATATCCTTCTTTCCAGGAAATATAATTAGAGACATCTACTGTGGATATCGTGGATACATTGTCATTGTAAACCAATATCTGATTAGGTAACAGGTTGTTTTCTTCGTTGTTAAGTGTTTTTACCGTAACTGCTCCGGATACCAGTACAACCGTTTGTATATCTTCTTCGTAAGCAGATACATTTAAAGAGGTTCCGGTTACTTTTACAGTCATTTGTCTGGTATGCACGAAAAAAGGACATTGTTTGTCAGACACTACATCCAGAAAGACTTCACCATTGACAAATATCTCTCTTTTGTCTGCCGTAAATGTTTCCGGAAAAATTACCTGGCTGCCGGAATTAATGTGCATAGTTGTTCCATCCGGTAGGGTCAGCCGGGAACGTGCTCCTTTAGGGACCACTAATTGATTGTAGTTTACTTTGTTTTCTTTTACTTTATCCGGGGCGGTTACCAACAGGTCTGCGTCAACATGGATATCTCCTTCTTCATTCATTTCAATATCGGCTGTTTGTTGGTTCAAAACATATGCCTTCTCACCCCCAACGATTAACTGAATACCTTTACCTTCTCCGTTTACAGGAGCCATTTCCCGGGCAATGGCAACAATATCTGTTTGTTCCTCTTCTTGCTGTTCCAGGCTGTTCCATTGGTAAAACAGATAACTACTAACCAGTAACAATAGGGAGGCTACTGCACTCAATGTATATATATTATAACGGCGTATATGGCTTCGCAGGATTTCTTTGTTTTAACTTCAATGGCTATCCAGAGGGCATTTTTTTCTTTGACCGTAATGACTTTGTGAGGTTTCTTTACGGTTTCCATGAATGCCCGTGCCTGCTCTAATTCTTTTCCTGAGAGAAGATCATACTCTACCAGTGTATCCCAATACTTCTCAGTTTCTGGTGTAGGGTTTACTATGGATTGGATAAAATCCTCGTCGTCCAGCAATTCTTTCTCTTTATATGAAGTATATTTTTTAGTCATATTTTATTTTTATATTCACTGTTATACCGGCTATCCGTATGTTGGGAAATTTCCCTTATTTTCTGAATAGAACGGTGTAATAAGTTTCGTACAGATTGATAATTCATTTGCATGAGTTCGCAGATATCCTCGTATGACATACCTTCGGTAAACCGGTAGTAAATAACTTCCCGTTGCCGTGGAGATAAGGTTTGAAGCATATTCCTGAGATTCCGTTTCGATTCCGTTTCCTGTTCCTGGTCAATGTAACGTTCTTCCACGGAACGTTCCAACGAAAACACAGGTTCCATAGAATCTATCTGGTAATAGTCCGGGTCTTTATTAAAAACTGCAAACAACCTGTTTTTGAGGGAAACATATAAGTAAACCTTTACATTGGCGACCTCTTTCAGGTTTTTGCGGTTACTATAAATGGTTACAAATACATCCTGTATTGCATCTTTTATGACTTCGTCGATAGAAGTGAAATACAGCCCGTAATAGAATAAATCCTGAATATTTAATTCATATAGCCGGGCAAACGCATTATTATTCCCTTTGATGAAAGCCGACCAAAGTTCATTATTTAAGGCTGTATGTTGCGTTTTGTGGACCATGTTGCCTAATGGAGTAGTTTCTTCGGATTTTGCACTCACTATTTCTGAAAAAAATAGAGGATTAGTGGAATTTTTTTTGAAATGGTAAGAAAGAAATAGAAATAGTGAAAAGTTTGGGTGGCTACATTTTTACCTTTGGAAGTGATAAGTGGTATTATTATTCTGCTAGTGTTTACTCTCTGTTTTTAGTGATAGGTTCATATTTCAGGAAGCTGGCTTTTTGCTCTATCCGGTTTTTGAAAGCCGGTGCCGGTTTAAAACAAACCCGTTTGATTTGAATATCATTTCCGGTAATCTTATCCGGGTCGGTGACCGGATGTTTTAATTCGGCTGAGACTTTAAAAGTACCCAGTCCGTCCAACGTAACCGTATTACCCGAAGCTAATTGATCAGCAATTACACCAATCAGATTACTGACCATACCGGTTACATCACCCGGAGAAAACGCGCTCAATGTGTTCATGTATTCGGCAATTTCAGTTAAAGAAATATTGGAGTTGCGAACCAGTGAAATGCTGTAATGTGATTCTCCATCCGGGAAACGTCCGTTTTTTACTTTGTTGATGTTGTATTTCAGTGACATGGTATATAAGTTTTGCGTTTCTAATTAGCGAATACTCTCCGGCTGGCTTCCTATTCCCCTGTAAAGAACCTTTTATCACTTTGCCGTAAGTTCTGGGGATAATTGCGTAGCCCCAGAACCTGTGGCCGTAGCTCCAGATGATAAAGTTAAGCGTTCGTTACCCGGTAAAAAGGTAACCGTTACTAAAGATAAGGATTTCTTAAGGAAAAAAAGAGTGAAAGGCTATTATTTATTAAAAAAATAAGCTTCCAACATGCTGCATAGTGTATGGTAAATAGGCAAATGGTATTCCTGAATCCGGAATACTTCCTGTGCGGGTACCTGAATGGTAATATCACAAATAGAGTGAAGAGCACTTTTTCTGCTACCGGTAAAGGCAATTGTTTTGATTCCGAAAGCTTTTGCTGTTTTACAAGCGTTTACTACATTGGCTGAGTTGCCGGAGGTGCTGAGTCCTATTAATACATCTCCGGGTTTGCCGTAACCTATCACTTGTTGGGCGTATATCATTTCCGGATGTACATCATTCATGAAAGCACTTGTCAGGGACAATTGGCTGACTAAAGATAGGACTGGAATAGCTTGCTGGAGGTTACTGATAAAAAAGTCTGCCTCTTCCGGAAAAGTCTCCCGGATTGTTTGTTGCTGTTGTTCTGCTAAAGGGCGTTTTTGTTTGAAACCTTTCATTAGTTCTCCTACCATATGTTCGGCATCAGCGGCACTGCCACCGTTACCACAAGTCATAATCAGACCTTTGTTACGGTAACAGGTTTGCAGGAGAAGATATGCAGAGAATATACTTTCTCTGCATATCGATAGTTCAGGATAATTAGAAAATAAGATTTCGAATTCCTGTTGAGGAGTTGTTTTCATATTCTTTCAGAATCTAAATTGTACGCTCCTACAGATAGGGCTGCATAATCACCAATCTGTTCTCCTAATCCGGCCGGTACGATTTTACATACTTTCCGGGTATGGATAAGGGTTTCTTTTTCTATTATCTCCTGCATGGATGGCTCTATCAGTTTTTGTGCACGTCCGTAGATGCTTCCCAGAATAATTAGTTCAGGATTCAGTATATCTATTACTATAGATAAGGCTTTCCCCAGATACATCCCGCAAAGACTATATATTTCTATGGCAACCGCATCACCTGCCAGGGCTGCTTCCGCAACTGTTTTTGCTGATAAAGAAGTAAGTTGGCCGGTGTTCCTGCAAAAAGAGTTTTTTTCGCCCATCTGGATTTTTTCCAATACTTTGGTTTGTGTTAATTGTGCAATCCCTCCGCCACTGCAAAATCCTTCAAATGAGCCGGCTTTACCATATCCAACCGGGCCGTTCTGGGCTAAACGTATGCGCCCTACTTCGCCGGCCATATCATTGGCTCCTACATATAATTTCCCATCCAGAATAAGACCACAGCCCATACCGGTACCGAAGGTCAGAAAGAGCATGTTTTTAATTCCTTTGCCGGCTCCGTATTTCCATTCGGCCAGTGCACAGGCATTGGCATCATTTTGAATATATGTTTTTACTCCCAGCCGCTTTTCAAACAGTCCGGTAATAGGAATGTTATCCCATCCCGGTAAGTTAGGGGGTGACATGATGATTCCTTTCCGGCTATCCAGAGGGCCACCGCAACTTATTCCTATGGATGAAAGATTTTCAGGTGTAAAACCTGCTTTTGCCAATAGTTCATTTATGGCAGTAAAAATACGTTCCAGTGTATGTTGGTATCCTTTTGGGGTTTCGGTAGGAAAGGCATGTTTATCTATTAATTCCATTGAATCATCCTTTCCTTTTTTACCGAGGATGACTGCACATTTTGTGCCGCCGATGTCTATACCTAAAATTATATTTTTCATGATTGGGTGGGATTTGATTTATTGGAACGAATGAGGTATATAGCTAAGTATAGGATATACAGAAGGCAGGCTCCCATTACTAACATACCTGTCATTAGGCCGTATGAATCTGTAATCAGTGCCATGAGAGGGGGAATAACTCCACCTCCGCATACACTCATAATCATGAGTCCGGAAAGCTCGTTAGCCCGTTCCGGCAGGTATTGTAATCCGGCAGAAAAGATAAGTGGGAAGATGGCTGCTGTGCAAAGTCCAATACTGAAAACGGAGATACAACCTCCGAGGAAAGAGTCCATCCGATACATGGAGGCAAATGTCAGGATGGACAGGAATGCACAATAAAGGAGCATTTTATTACTTTTCATTTTATTCAGGATAAGGGCACTCACGAAACGTCCGGTCATCAGGGCGGCAAAGTAGAGGCTTATTCCCCGGTTGCTTTCTTCCTGTGAAACACCAAAAAATGATTTCAGGTAATCCGGTATGTTGGTATTCATACCTACGTCGAAACCAACCATCAGGAATGTACCGCAAACCAGTAATAGTACTTTGCGGTCGCTCAGTAGTTTGATAGTGCTGCTGAAACCGGCTCTTCCGCTGTTTCCTGTTTCACGGATAGGGGTACATTGAAGCCAGATAATGGTTATTATACTAAGGGTAAGGTATACCCAATATACGATTGTCCAGTTATTAAAATATTCGGCAAAGAAAGTGGCAATAAAAGGTCCGCCCATTCCGGCAATGGCTTTTACAAACTGGGATAAGGTCAGATTGCGGGATAGTTTGCCGGAGGGTGATACATCCTGCATAAGCGGGTTGGCTGATACCTGTATGATGGCATTTCCTATACCCATACAAGTAAAAGAGGTTATCATCCCCTGAAAACTGTAACTGATAAGAGGAGTAACCATTCCCATAGCGATGAAGATTATTCCCAGGTTAACGGTTCTTTTCTTGCTGTATTTGTCCTGAAAGATTCCTACCGGAACAGATAGCAGGGCGAACCATACAAATGCCATAATCGTAAGCAGGTGGGTATGTGCGTTTGTTAATCCGAATTCAAGACGGACATAGCTTGTTGCTACACCGACAATATCCGGAAAACCCATTACATAGAATGCCATGAAAACGGGCAATACTTTAAACAGATTATTCTGGTTGTTCATACTATGTTTTTCTTTATATGCACCGGGACTAAACATCTGTTTGTTTGTTTTCGTCCCGGTGACTTGATTTACAAAGGCGTGAGAATTGATTTATTATTTATTCTTCTAACAGGTTTACCTCTTTCACTTCTCCTGTATGCCGGTTTACCCTGAGCGTTTTGATTTCGCAGGGGCGGAAATCACCTTCCCAGGTTGTGTTGACAACCGGTAAGTCGATTGTAGCGGCAGAGGCTTTTCCCTGTGTTTCTATGCATCGCATGATGAGGTCAGCTCCTTTCTCCGATATTTTTATGGAGGATAGGAGTATGTTGGGCTCTTGTACGTTCATGAAGGAGGCTGACCTGGGTAGCTTACCCGGATGGATACCCTGATAAACGATTGTAGAGGGGGTTAAAAACTCTTCTGCCAGAGCCGGGAGGTTAATATCCTGCCAGGAACCGGTATGAGGAACTAATTTCATCCGGAATGTTTGTATACCCTGGTCCATCCAGATATATTCTTTTTCCGGTTCCAGCTTTTTAGGGTCATGATGTGCATATACGGCAGAGCGTACAACGGAGAGATGCATATCTGTGCCCTTCACATCATATCCGTATTTTGCATCATTTAGCAGGGCGAATCCATAGGTTTTATTACCTTTTTTCCCGGTGACGTCAATCCAACGTTGGCCGGGCACTTCGTTGCCGTTGTTTTTTCTTACAAGGTAGCCATACGGTATTTCATAGGTTGCTT
Source organism: Tannerellaceae bacterium (assembly GCA_020860805.1). Taxonomy (GTDB): domain Bacteria; phylum Bacteroidota; class Bacteroidia; order Bacteroidales; family Tannerellaceae; genus UBA4116. Next base: position 30,369 of record JAJBTP010000507.1, read on the forward strand.
CTGAGGTTTCTGTATTTACCGGAAAGGAGAATTTCAGTATTTTTAGTCTTTCATGCCAATCCAGTGTTACTTTTGCTTCGGGCATTCGTGAACCTGCGTAGAGTGTCCAGTCTATTGTCAGGGTTGATTTACCATAGGTTGAATGAACCCGTAGCGTGGCTTTTAAAGGACCGCTTTCTATTATTTTGAAAGTGGCATTCCCAAAGGCTTCTATTTCCTTGGAGTAGTGAGTTACCGCATGGCTCCAGCTATCACTCGGGTCATCCATTACAACGGCACGGCATCCTTTTGCTCCTCCTTTAAAGACTTCTTTTCCATTTGCTTTATCCGTGATACTTAAACAGCCTTCTGTAGAAAATCTGATTTTGATATACTGATTTTCGATACTGTTGTTTTGAATCGTAACGGGGTGTTGGATGGTGGCCGGTTGTCCTTTTCTTATTCGTAACTGGCGATATCCCATCGGAGGGATGGATGCTTGTATACATATCATTCGCCGGTCGGATGTTTCGGAAGCTCCGCTTACCCACTGGTGGGGTAATGGGTTTCCGTTTTCATCTTCTACGTGTGAGGTTCCGGGATTTTTACCAAAGATACCCAGTTCATATTCCAGGTGTTCTTTTACTTCCCGGGCGTGTGGATTAAAGACTACGAGGTATTTGGAGTCGGAGTCTTCTGTAGGTATCTGCCATTCCAGTTTTTGTAATGCCAGGTAACGTAGGCGGTTGGCTGTGTCGAGTGCATAGGTATAACCTTCCAGTGCTGTTTGTGAATGCTGGAACAGGGAGGAACCTGCCAGGCTATCATGGAATTGCATAAACAGGACTCTGTGCCATGCTTTGGTCAGGTCTTCTGCGGGGTAACTGACTTTCCATGCCAGTGTTCCTAATGCGGTTACTTTTTCAGTATGTATCAAAGCTGCTTCAGCCAGCCGGTTGTTTTTCTTTATACTACTTTCGGCTGTATAACAACCTACTGCATGGTATTGTAAATCATCTTTTACAACGGGTATCTGTATACTTTTATCGGCACGGATATCGTCAAAGTACCGGTCAGCTGAACTGTAGAATAGGGTGGGAGCTCCTTTTTCTTTTTTCAGTGCTTCTATGGATTTGATGGTTTCTTTGGTGGGGCCGCCTCCGTGGTCGCCTACTCCGTAAAATGACATATAGGATTTCATGGGTTGCGTCTCTCTTTCGTCCATAATCAATCCGATACGTTTATGGACTGTTTTCTCTTCGTTGTACCCTTTCGGTATCCGGTAAGCCTGTACTTTTGAACCATCCGGACTTTCCCACCAGAAGAGTTCTGCCGGAAGGTTTTTTTCGTGTGGTTCGGGCCGTAAGAAGGTATAACTATCCAATCCCTGTAATTTGAAAATCTGGGGCAGGGTGCCTGCA
>JAJBTP010000075.1 GCA_020860805.1 Tannerellaceae bacterium
AGAAAAATTTAATTGTTACAAAAATTTTTACTTCAGAATCGCTGAGTAGTTACTATTGTCGTTATTCCTAAACTTCCTATTACCCTAAAGATCCCCTTCAATCTGCGGTTGGGATTATTCGAGGTCTACTCTGCGTGGGAGTTCCCAATTTTCTTCTTTGGCAAGGCGCTTGGCTGCTTCGACCAATTCTGGGCGCATTACCCAGCGGAATAGTCCTCCCTCGGTTCGGCCTTTAAGCATCGGGGTTGACCAGAAGCGCCGATTGCCATCAGGATCATACACCTCGATGTCGAGCATGCGCTGGGCACGCTTGCCAAGGGCAGTGTTGCGAGCATTGATGCAGCCAGCAGGGATGTCAAACATTTTTTCAACCTGCGCGGTGCTGGCATAGCCATCTGGCACCTGGATATAGCATTTCAGATACTCATGCACCAGAGGCGAAGCATCCTTGATTATCTCATACCACTCATCAGCAGTGATATCCAAATCTACTCCCCAGAAACCCTCCTCGTCCTGACGCGAGCAGTATTTCTTTGCCGTAGCCGATCCAGGCCTGAACTTCCTTTCGGTTCCCGAAAGATTCACCCGTGTGAATTCTTGCTTGCCATATTGATTCTGATCTGGATTGGGTTTGGCATTCAGATTTTCCACCCAGGTCGGCGAATATATTACATATCCCTCGACATCCACGGCTGGAGTGATCGGCAGGTCTGTAAGGGGACCTTTTTTATCTTCTTCTTCAAGATTGGGGAGCCACTCCTGTCTGAGCCCTTCCATTACGGCCGCCTTAGTGAATTTAGTGTATCTTGGATTGCGCTTGAAAAAGCGTCGCATAGCTCGTGAGATATACTTCAATTCAGAATCTGGAGTGGAGGCATAATCGACCAATACGCACGGTGTAGCGGCAATCACCAGTGCATCTTCTATTTTGAGTTGCCCCTCTGCTTCTTTGATCGCAGCGGCCAGATCAAAATATATTCGATTGTTTACAAATTTTACATCAATCATACGAGTATTGGATTTAATGGTTAGACAGCAAATTTGCAACTAAAAATTCAAAATTCAAAAGCCTTTCCCAAAATGTCATAAACTAAATTCATTTATGGGTAATTTGAGAGCGCTCCAGAAGCTATTGTCCAACTTATACAGTTTAAAGCACCTCCTGCTCCTACAATTTCTTTCATGGGGATGGTTATCACTTTGCACCGATAATCTTTGAAACAATCCTTTATTTGAGCTAAAGCTTGTTGGTCCTCAGGCTCGTTAAAGCTAGGAATAGCGATTATATCATGTATTTGGAGAAAGTTGATGTAAGACCAATTATGTCTATGAGGGCTCTCTACATCATAATGGAGTTCTTCTACTTCAAATTTTTTAGAGAGAGCTTTACGGAATTTATCAGCGAATCGAGCATCAATTTGGGAGTAATTAGTCATTAAGACTTTATTATCTCTGATGTATCTCACGATTCCATCGGCATGGCCGTATTTCTCCGCTCTATCCCAGGGAAGGAAGAGTATCTCACATTCAAAAAGGCGTTCTAATTCTTCTATAACTTGTGTTCTGGTCCAATCGGGATTTTCTTTGAAAATCTTATCAACCATAATCACGCAATCAGGACACTTGATTACATTTCCTCCGTCTATTATGAGGGTCGTTTTGACTGTCTCTATGCCGAGCCATGAGAGTGTTTCCGAAGGGTCCGTAATGTAAGGCATGTCCACTATATTCCGCATATAGTCTGGCCAATATCTATACTGTACAAATTTAGTCTTTGACACCTGGATTGGCATATAGTCCCGACACCATCCTTCTTTGGTAAATGGCAAATATTTTACCAACACGCCTTGATTTGCCAAGCACTCAAAAATATGATTGGTCTCTGTAGGGAAATACTCTAAGGTTTTCTCAGAAACGAAAACTTTATTGGTCTGACGGTCGAGAATCATGGTAAAGTTGTAGCAGTTTGTTTACGCAAAAATCCACTCTATCAAAAGAGTCGGTTTGACCAACTTCTTGTATAGTTGGCCAAGGGGTCACCTTATCGCCTTGATGTAGGATAAAACCTGTTTCGATACATTCTAGCCAACCATTACAGAACGGGAGCTTTAGGTATATGTCATAATCTTCAACCATAATTGAAGACTTAGGAAGAGTTATGTCTAATTGGGAAGCTCTAAGTATGAATTCATCTTTTATAGCTAAAGCGAAAGAGTTCCAATGCTTACCGTTGTACTGGATTCGGTTAAGGGTAATCCATTGATATTGGCAACCATTTTTTAGACCTAAATTACCATTCTGACCATAAAGCATTACTGGATATTTGACGAAATAATATCTCCATGGATAAGTATGGAAGTCCTCACATTCCTGTATGAAACTTGAGATGATATCTTCAATTGTTTTCCCAGCTTTGATTGATTTAAGCAATGCTATCAAAGTTGGTGAGGTATGAGTTTTAAACCCTCCACGTCTACTGGCGTGAAGAAGTTCTTCCCAAGTGCGTTCATTATGATTGCCCATATAGTACCTTTCTCGGTCGCGACGGCAATAATCTCCTATGGATAAGAGAGCCTTATGTACATCAAATCGGTTATGCTTGTGTGAGAACACTTCATAGAAGGCTTCCTCTAAATCCAAATTTTTTATACCTACGCTGGAGATATACCCATAGAGAAGAGGATGGTCTTCCAAATGATTGCACCGACATATCATCTCAGGAGAAAAATCCTGAGCTTGTTTCAGTCCTTCTTCAGTTATTTGAGCTTCATTAAAGCCGTATTTTCTCCCATCTCGAGAGATATTTCCCGAAAGAATTATTGATTCTGTTTGGGCAAGGATATCTTGAATGATATCACTATCATTGCGCAACTCATTGCTTGATGCCATTATTAAGTTTCGGAGAACCCTAAGGCGTTTTCTGAAATCCCTTTCAGAAATTTTGTCTTTGTTGATAAGATAGAAGGTTATGCCATAGAGAAAAACAAAATCCCCTAAAGAAAAATAGTAGGTAGAATCTGAGTAATATTTGCAACAAGCATAAAGATAGTTTTGACAATCAGTCCCTTTCCAATCTTTCTTATAGGTACAGACCTTAGATGTGGAATAATCCTCCGCATAGGGGTCCAGGCATAAAAACTCCTTAAAGAAATTGTCTATGGATTCAAGGTGAGCCCAGCTATCTAATGCTTTTTCTAAGAATTCTTGATTTTGTTTAGCGTTAGGATTACGATAGGGATGCTTGGAATCAGGCAATGCATACAATAGCTCAATGAGATTCAACTCATCATTTATGCGTTCTAACCCTTGCTTATAACAAATGACATGGCTGATAAACTTGAAGAGGCGCAGCCATTCAGAATCAATGGTATTGTTGCGAGGGTTACGATAGGGGAACAACATATCCGTCCATTCTACATCAAATTTGTGTTCTATCACAAATTTTTCAGAACTGGAGATATGATCGTAGAGGCTTTCAAACTCAGCTTTGAAATGCTCAAAAGAGGTCAACTCTTTACCTCTTGAATTCATTTTTATATAAAGTTCGTCTGACTGTCCATTCTCGGATAGAGGGAGGAAGATGAAACCTATGCGATTTTCTTCTGTTAAAACTTTCCATAAGTCTAGTCTCTTAGCAAACTTCAATTGTATGGAGTCCAACATTTCTAACATGCCAATAACTGTGGCATCATTCTTCCACTCTGCCTGAAACCATGGCTGATTGGGAATTTGCTCCTTCAAAGATAACTGCATATCAGGTATATATTCCACAAATTTGTTGCAGAAATCTCTGGAACTGGGCCTAACATCATACGTGAAATTATATAAGAAATGATATTCTTGACTTTCTACCTTAGCGATTTTTGCGGCATACCAATGCAAAAGATATAAGGTAGTAAGACGCTGTTGTCCGTCAAGAGGGGTTACAATCAATGCCTCCAACTTATTGACTTCAGTCTTACTCCACACAGAATCTACCTCTCCATAAACGAAATCCATCTTCATAGTCTGTGTGCTCTCTGGAGAAAGATGGTTGGAGATAGCATCCAGGAATCTTGATCTGACTCGTATCGTATTATCATCAGTTCTTCCTTGGGCATAGTCGCGTTGTACCATAGGAATTACAACATGATACTTGTTGAGGAACGTCTTGAATGTATGTTCCTCAAATTTTGTCTTTTGATTATCGTCTGCCATAATTAATTCGCTGTTTTAAAAGGTTTAACGTTTTCTCTTTGCCTTGGGTATCTTTACGGCTGAACAAAACATCGTTTATGGCTTGTATGTAGGCTTCACGATCGCTATGGGACCAGAAATGGATTTTAGTATCTGAATCTGAATAGTATTTGAGGAAAACATTACGTGTGCATTGAGGTATATATTCTCCATGCCGATCCATCTCAATAATTCGAGTTCTCTTCACGTCAAATGTAGAATTCTTCAGTGCAGAGTTACAGGGTCCCGAAAGTAAAGCCATGTTGGATAAAGAATGCATTTGCGAAAATCCTTTTCCATCAGTATCCTCAGAGAGCAATCGGATTACTTTTTCAGAAACAATTTTGAAATCTTCACGTATAGAGCCATGATATGTAGGCGAGTCTATGCGAGCTAAGAGTGTCTTTATGGATAAGACCGGTTCTTCTTCTGATAAAACGCTTTCGATTTCCTGAGATAATTGAGGACAACTTTTTTGGAGTTTTTTAAGTGCGCTTTGGTGAGAGAAAAGCCAATCTTTCCATTCTTGATTTGTTTTCAAGGATTCGGAATTCTGGGCATGGATG
>JAJBTP010000327.1 GCA_020860805.1 Tannerellaceae bacterium
CATTTATAGAGAGACACTACTATTAAAAACTATTATTTTTATTTCTCTTGTTTATTTGTCATGAGGAGCTTTGTCAGACAGAATATTATATAATTCTTTTTAAGAAAGAGCTCCTAAATACGGAAACAGGTCCGAATAATTAATATTTTTCTTAAATAAAATTTTATGAAAATCAAATTGTTAAGTATAATAATGTCATTGTCTCTTTTAAGTGCTCACGCACAAAATAGAGAGAATATCAAAATAAATACCTATCCACCTGAGAAAATACAGGATATTAAAGGTGGTACTGTATATAATATGACTGTTTCTCAAACCTGGCCGCAAGAGAATCATTTACCTGTTGATAGTGTTTTACTCAGTTCTACTATCCGGTGGAATCATGAAAATTATCTCCGGTTACATACTTTTGCTAAACATGCAAATGATTCTTTATATATTGGATTATTAAAGCGGGATAATGCGCTGCTTCGTGAAGATTATCTGTTTGCTTATCAGCTGGATTCGGTAAAAAAATGGAATTCTATGAATTTGTCCTCTTATTTCTCATCCCGGATAGATATTCCTCTTATGGATGACTCTATACAGGATACCCTGGAAATCTATCTTTCTCCTGTTACCATGTTTTCTTTTACAGACCAACGAATTAATAATTTTCCGGTTGCTCTTGTCGGGTCAGATGCCAAATATAGGATAGGGGAACTGAAGGATAGTCAGTTGCATTTTGCAATTCCTAATGGGGCTGTTACTACTTCAGAACTTACATTGCGAGTCGTAGAGAAGGGTGAAGATCATCGGGACAAAACAGTTAAGAATTTTCGCTATAAAGACTCGTATGTGATAGGAGATACTATCTGTTTGGATGAAGAATTTTATCTCTTTCAGGCATTCGATTTGAAGAAAAAGGAAGCCTGTTTTCAACGATTAACTATACAGGCTATGGATGCGGACTATATACCCCAGAATGCCTGGAAAAGAATAAAACCTTATTTTCCGGAGGGAAAGCAATTTCTTTTAATTGATTTCTGGGGAACCTGGTGTGTGCCTTGTATTGCTTCTTTACCTCATATGGTTGATTTATATGAAGAGCTTCAGGAAGATTTTGCATTCCTGGGTATCTGTTTTGATGAAAATGAGAATCAGGAAAAAGCAAAAAGTATATATGAAAAACATACGATTAAATGGACCTCTCTGTTTGAAGATATGAGTAGTCCGGTCCCTTGGGAGTTAGTCACCTTTATGCTTAAAGTTACAGCATTTCCTACCTGTATAGTTATAGATAAAGAAGGAAAAATCTGTTTAAGGGTAACGGGTTTTGCTGGTTTGCAAAAACACCTGAAAGATATTTACGATTACAATTAATAGAAGACCAATGAGAGCCGTACAAACACTTTGGACCTGTAATAAAGACCTTTTGAATGATGGATTCGGATGGCTTATGCCCGAACATCATTTAATGGCATGGACACTTAGTTGTCTTTGTTTGAGAGAAAATTATGATGAGGTTGTTTTATATACGGATTCAATAGGATATGCCGTATTGATTGAACAATTGCAGTTACCATATACAAATGTAGTGCTGGCTTACGATAATTTTTCCTGTCAGGAACCCTTATGGGGTTTGGCGAAACTCAAGACTTACTTTGCGTAGGATGTGCCGTTTATTCATGTAGACGGAGATGTTTTTTACGGGAACGGTTGTTGCCGGAAGTTGAAAATGCTCCGTTGATTGCACAGAACAGAGAGAGGAACTGCTTATTATAAGGGATTTATGGATGAAATCATGGATGAAATTGAAGTATTTCCTGAAGGATTTTCACAGGAGATACGGAAAGAATCTATCTCTTCTTATAATGCAGGAGTCTTAGGTGGTAATGATCTGGACTTTATTAAAGCGTATTGCAACACAGCTTTCCGGTTTATAGAAGATAACGGACTTAATAAAAGTAAATCCGTATCGATTAATTATAATATTCTTTTTGAACAGATTCTCTTTTATGTCCTTGCTGCACAGCAACCGGAGAAAAAGGTAGCCACCGTTTTGCCGGACATCATCAATGATAGCGGGTATATGTACGAACAGTTTTGTGATTTTTCTACCTTTTTTACGACTCGTCCTTATATGCATATTATAGGAGGATATAAAAAATGAGCGTATTTGTCGTAATTTAAAAAGTACACTATATACGATTGTTCCGGAATATTTCTTCCGGATTATGGCTCTGTTTCCTAAGACAGAGAGATGGAGAAAGGATGAAATCCTTGCCCGGGAGACCAGTCAATATGAACTGTTTAAACAACATACGTTTGAAAAGTGGAATAACACCCCGGATAGTGAGTTCAGACCGTTTTATACCCACAAGGCGGATTATGATACCTTTTTGTCTTCACCCCGGAAAATCCAGTTTCCGGTTATCCTCAGGAGAAATCCTCATCTGGCTCTTTACGAAGGTGCCTGCGATAGGGTGTTAGTTCCTGATCCCTTTTTTGACTCGTATAAAGAAGTACCTATAGATGATTGGGGATTTAATATTCTGGCGGTTCTTGAGACCGCGATTTCTTTTGAAGAACTTCTGAAATGGTTGCGTTCGTCAGTGAGTGACCCGGAAATAGAAAAGAAGAGAAAATTATTTAATGATATCATACTTGTCCGTTTGCGCTATCTTTTTGAAAATAAACTTATAGTGATTGAACCCTGAAAAACAAAAATATGCAACTTATACCTAAAATCATCCATCAAACCTGGAAAACAGTTCCCTTATCACTACCCTTCTCGGCATTGGCTAATACCTGGAAAACCTTTTTACCGGATTGGGAGTATATATTATGGACTGATGAAATGAACCGGGAATTAATTGCCGGAGACTTTCCGGAATTTCTGGAAGCATATGACCAATATCCCCGTAATGTTCAACGTGCGGATGCTATCCGTTATTTTATTCTTAAAAAGTATGGCGGCTTATATGTAGATATTGATTTTGAATGTCTGGAAAGTGTAGAACCTTTGTTAATGAATGCACAGTTTGTCGCAGGAAAAGAACCTGCCGCACATGCACAGCGATTTGAAAAGGAATATATTATTTGTAATGCTTTTATGGCATCCATACCAGAAAGTGATTTTATCCGGTTTGTTTGTGATAAGGTGAAAGAACGTTCTTCTTATTCTATCAACAGTCAGACAGATGTTCTTACAACTACAGGTCCTTTTTTTATTGACAGATGCGTATGATGCGTATAAAGAGAAATCGGGTATCCGGGTTCTGGAGTCTGCAGATATTTATCCGTTGGAAATCAATGAAAAGGAGAAGCTTTTCCAAAAAGAGGTTCCGGAAGATATACAGAGAAAAATTGACAGGGCCTATGCCGTACACTATTTCTGGGGAAACTGGTAATAAAAAATAATAAATATGATACCTAAAAATATACATCTGATCTCTTTATATGAGGAAGTGCCTTTTCCTGCTGTTTTTAGCCGGTATGTAGAACGAATCAAATCTATGCGTCCGGATTGGACGATCCGTTTATACCATGAAGAGGATATCATTGAAATATTAAAAGAGTATGCACCGCAATGGCTGGATGTATATAACTCCTATGCATATAATGTCCAGAAAGCTGATTTTAGTAGGGTTGCGTTATTATATATTTTGGGAGGTTTCTATATGGATATGGATATGTACTGTTTTAATCCGCTGGATAACCTCCTGGAACATACCCTTGTATTGGGGGAGGAAAAAATGATGTGTAAACAAGAGAGAGATTATTTAAATTTATTTCATCCCCTTAGAGTGGCCAATTATATGTTTGGAAGTTGTGCTGGACATCCTTTTTGGTTGGTTTTGATACAACAGATGATAAAAAGGAAGGCTGAGTCGGTAAACAGTCAGAATGATATACTTGAAACGACAGGTCCGGGTTTAATGACTAATATTTACCATGCTCAGAAGCATCGATTTCCGGATATCACTTTGTTAAGAAATAATGACCGGCGATGTGCCTGTGATTATCATACTGAAATTGCCTGTTGTTTTGGTAATTTTGCGGCTCATCTTCATTTTGGTACGTGGCGTGCTCAGGTAGGTAGTTTGGAATCTCCCGGATTGCGTTTTTCTATAACCCATTCTCCCTTTGACCAACAAGCGGTTACGGCTTATAAACAATATGATATTTCTATAGAGCAATTAGCTAAAGATTCCCGGTTAAAAATGTATCCTAATTTATATGCAGTATATAAACTGTTTGAACCGGTTTCCAGATATTACAAAGAGGGATTGAGTAGAAAAGAGGAAGACGTTATTATTTATTTCGATCGCGTTGATTTGGTTAGCTCTCAGAAAAAAGGGAAAAAGAATGTCTTATTTATTGCTGATTACAATTATCAATCTGCCATCTGGAATATTGATTTAATAAATGGAGGAATAGATTTGTGTATCGTTCCGGAAAGTCATTTATCTGAGAAACTCAAACAAGCCGGACTAAAAATAAAGATAGAAGTCGTTTCTCCGGGATTCAAATTTATAAAAAGGCTGTTTAATGAACCAACGGGATCCAAAGATTCACAGTTTCTTGTTGGAATGTCATCCATAGGCATAGAGGAACAATTACCTGAATTGATAACCCATTTTGTAAAAGTCCGGGAAGAGTTGATTCCTGAACTCCGGGTATCCATTCTTCATGGTTATAAAAATAAGGCTGAATTTATTGCTCAAACTAGTATCGGGAATTCTCTTCCCGGATGGATTAGTCTGAAATCAATCATGAAAGATATCCCTAAATGG
>JAJBTP010000318.1:0-372 GCA_020860805.1 Tannerellaceae bacterium
ATCTTCTATAGCATATAACCGTTTCAGATAAGCCCGTGCCTCTGTTTTATCTTCTTCCGTTTTACAGTAATACATTTCTTCATATCCCATATTTTCCTGAATACCGGGAATCATCCGGCAGGAGGCTGGTCCACTTAGTAAGAATATATATTCTTCTTCTGTAATTTCTTTTACTTCTTTATTTACTCTTTGCTGTAACTCCTGTTGGAATGCAGCGATTCCCTGTAGGATTCTGTTAGTTGTTTCTGTCATTTTCTTTTATTTCAACATCGAATTTTTAATGTTTCAATCAAATACAATTAAGTTGAAATACAGACATGGAAATATAATACCTTATTAGGTGCTGTTGGTTTGGAACAAACAAAATAGCTC
>JAJBTP010000318.1:382-4775 GCA_020860805.1 Tannerellaceae bacterium
CAATGTGGTAGCTTCTTCCATATAGCGTGGGGTATCTCTAAAAGTTTATTACACTCTCCCATTATTGTTACCACATTTAATATTAGAACATTCAGGCTTTCCACATCCGGGTTTTCCTTTTCATATTCTTCATTGAACTTATCTCTAAGTTTCTTTCCCTGAGAAAGTATATCATGAATATTCATAAACTCCGATTTAAAAATAAAAACCTCTTTTCCATAACCGGAAGAAAGTCTTATTTTTTCGGGTAACTCTTCTACACGATATTCTTTATCTTTATACCGGATAGTAGTTGGTAACTTATCGAATGGATACTCTTTTAAAAGAAGGGTTAATTGCTTTTTTCTTTTCCGAATAAATTGCTCAGGAAGCCCATGATTATAACGGTTTAATATTGTTTACTGAAAACTCTATTTGTTTAAAATCAATCATCGCATTGAAAAGGGTTATCCTTTCATAGAAAAAAAGAGAGGCTACAGGTATTTCTTTCTCCTGAATTATACCTTTTTCCAATAAAAAAGTACGTGCAGTACCTTTCAACAAGGGAGTGGATGGTGTGTACCAGTTTTCTCCTTTCGATAATGCAATATTACAAAATAAAGTATCTGTAAGCAAGCCTTTGCGTACAATTAAAATATCATCTTCTTCTTTTCGTTGAGCATATAGTTCATTCAACATTCTTCGGTCTGTGCTTTTGGAAGAGTACTCAATTTCGTCTGACTCTATTAATTGCAGGGAATGGATGGCTTTTCTTTCGTAAGGGGTATATTCAACTAAAAGAACATCTTTTTTATATTCTACCCGGCATTTGGTTAAAGCTGTATATTCTTTTGCATCTATATAATCTGCCAGATCCAGCAGATTCTTACAACCGAAAAGTTCCCGGCGGGTATAGTTCATCCGTTCATTATGATAGGAAAGATTATGAATCACTCCATTTTGGATTCGTATGGATTCAACAAAAGGGTACATATATTTTCTGCTTCATTTCGTTATACTCATCTTCCATTCGGCTCCGGGCCGTAATGCCGCCTCCACTATGATAGTAAATCTGTCCATCCTGCCAGCGGATAAAACGTATCATCACCGCACTCTCCAGTTTTTCGCCGTCAAAGTATCCGGTAATTCCGGTATAAAAGCCTCTGGGAATAACTTCTGTTTCTGCAATGATTTCTATTGTTTTCTTTTTGGGAGCTCCGGTTATAGAACCGGCCGGTAATAGGGAAAACAGGATATCTCCTACCCGGCTCTTTTCAGTCATCCTGTAATTTACCTCTTATTTCGGAACTCATCTGCAAAAGAGGTCCTCTGTTGGTTCTGATTTCGTCTATATAACGATAACGGCTTACCTCCACTTGTTCTGAAACCTGGCTCAAATCATTCCGGATTAAGTCTGTGATGGTTGCATGTTCCGCACTCTCTTTGGGGTCATTTAACAGTTCCTCTTTTGCCCCCGGAATAGAAGCGTCACGTGTGCCCTTCATCGGATAAGAATAGATATAGCCATCCCGGATACGTATAAAGGTTTCTGGTGAGAAACAAACAAATGAATCCTGTAAATAAACTTTATAGGGTGCCTGCGCCTTGGTATATATTTCTTTTAATGTCAAATCTGTCTTTACCGGAGTTGAACAAGTGAGATTTACTAAATAGGAATTACCGGCATAGAGTTGGGCCTGCACTTTGTTGAAGGCTTCCGCATATTTTTCTACCGGTTGCGGAGACGGTTGCCAGACAGGTCGTTCCGGACAACCACCGGCTGGTACACACTCCGGTGTGTTGGTATAGTCGCCTATGGAATACAGTATCTCTTCTTTTGAAATTGTATCCGGCTCTCCTACATATATCCGGTTTTGGTCATAATTTATAAGAAAGAAAAACGGACGCATATTGTCTCCGTATTCATTCATTTGGCTCATTGCCTCTACTTTATCTGTAAACCACATATTAATCCAGAAAACGTTTAGTCAACCCGTCGAAAGCATCAATCCGGCGATCCCGGAAAAAGGGCCACCAACGACGTACATTTTCACTACGTGATTTATCTATTTCAACGATTCGAATCTGTTCTTCATCAGCCGGGAACTGGGTCAACAATTCTCCCTGTGGACCGGCTACGAAACTATTTCCCCAGAATTGGATACCATTCGTCTGTCCGGACGGATCCGGTTCATGTCCGGTACGGTTCACGGTAATTACAGGTAAGCCGTTAGCCACGGCATGCCCCCGTTGCACGGTTACCCAGGCAGTTAACTGGCGGTTTTTCTCTTCTTCCGTATCACTGCTTTCCCACCCGATAGCGGTCGGATAAATCAATACTTCTGCTCCTTTCATAGCCATCAACCGGGCTGCTTCCGGATACCATTGATCCCAGCAAACCAGTACGCCTAATTTCCCTACAGATGTCTGAATAGGTTCAAAGCCTAAATCTCCGGGAGTAAAATAGAACTTCTCATAATAAGCCGGGTCATCCGGTATATGCATTTTCCGGTATTTACCGGCAATCGAACCGTCTGTGTCCAGTACTACTGCCGTATTATGATATAACCCGGGTGCTCTCTTTTCAAAGAGCGACAATACCAGTACAATCCCCAGTTTTTTGGCTAAAGCCCCAAAGAGCTCGGTAGAAGGTCCTGGTATAGGTTCTGCCTGGTCAAAAATGGCTATTTCTTCTGTCTGGCAGAAATACAGCCCATTATGTAATTCCTGTAAAACAACCAGTTCGGCGCCCTGCTGCGCACAGTGGTTGATATTTTGTTTTAGTTTCTCTATATTGGCAGTTTTATCACTGCTGTTTGCCTGCTGTATTAATCCAACTTTCACTTGTACACTTTTTTAATTGTCAATTAAAACAAATCCTTCCGGATATTGCATGGTAACACAATGTAGCGAACCATGTTGCTTAATAAGAGGAAGGCAGTTTATACCTATGATTTCACGGTCCGGAAATACAGCCTGCAGGGCTGCTTTTGCTTCTTCATCTTTGGGTGAATTATAAAAGGGTAGTAACACCGCACCATTTATAATCAGGAAATTTGCATATGTGGCCGGCAGACGTTCGCCTTCCCATTCCACTACATCAGCCATAGGAAGGGGAACCAGCTTATAAGGAGTTCCATCTTCCTGGGTAAAACCCTGCAATTCTTCCTCCATAACCTTCAATTCTTCGTAATGTTCATCTTCAGGGTCGGTACATTGTACATAGGCGATTGTATCTTCCGAACAAAACCGGGCCAGGGTATCAATATGACTATCCGTATCATCACCTGCCAGATATCCGCTGGTGAGCCACAGGATTCGCTTCAGGCCAAAAATTTCTTTCAGGTGGTATTCCAGTTGTTCCTGCTGAAGATATTCGTTGCGGTTTAAAGAGCCCAGGCATTCGGTTGTAGATAAAAGTGTTCCTTTCCCGTCGGTTTCCAGGCTCCCCCCTTCCATTACCAGCGGCTGCATGTTAACCGGTACTACTTCCTCAGCAAATGTTCCGGTAAGGAATAATTTGCGGGTAATGAGGTTATCATAATTCGCTGGGAATTTCATCCCCCAGCCATTGAATACAAAATTATAAACGGCCGGAACCCCTTCATCCCATACAGAGATGCCGCCGTGGTCACGTGCCCAGGTATCATTGGTTTCCATTTCGCGGAAGATGATACGGCTATAATCTACCTCTCCTAACTGGTTGCGAACTTCCTGTTCGTCCCGGCAGACGATTAGTAATAACTCTCGTTTCAGTACTTCTTTGGCTATGGATACAAAACAGGGTATGACTTCATCCAGAATGGGCTGCCAATCGGTCTCTGCATGCGGCCAGGTTAACTGCACTGCACTTTGCGGATACCATTCCGGTGGAAAAAACAGTTTACTTTCCATGTAGGGTTCAGATTTCATAATCCACTACTGTACGGCTTTCCCGCAGTTTCTTACAATAGTTACTTATTTTTACATGTTCCGGATGAATTTTATAGCGTTTCATTGCTGCTTCATCTTCTAAGGTCGTAATAAGAACCGCATCATAGGCCATTTCATCATCTTTGGTGTTTACACCCACTTCAAGAGAATAGATTTCAGGTACGATACCTACCAGTTTTTCAAGTTGTTCTTTCATCCAGCAGGCACTCTCCCGGCGGGTTTTACCTTCGGCTCCTTCCCTGAATTTCCACATGACGATATGTTTTATCATAGTGACCTTTATTATTTAGATTAATAGAAGGTACAAAGTTAGTGATTTTAACGGAAAACCTGCCTGCCTTCCGCATATTGAAAAATACGGATTAGTTTTCTGCAGGTTTAGTTCCATGAAGAGGTGGCAATTTGCTGTCCTAACGTATGCCATTGCCCGGATTGAAAATAAAACAGTTCATAGCGATCACCGGGCCGGACAAAATTATCC
>JAJBTP010000526.1 GCA_020860805.1 Tannerellaceae bacterium
TATACTTCGTTTAGAATTTGTGTATAATATAAATTGTGTTATGAAATTATTGTATATAGAAGAGCATTTAGCTTGTAAAAACTATGTATCCGATTTTAATATAGGTTTTAATCATATACATGCTAAAGCTGGTGATACTCTTGACCTGGACGATAAAGATAGTAATTTCTTGCTTTTCGTACTGGAAGGTGAAATGGTTTTTAGTAGTAATGTGTATAATAACCTACAGGTGCCTGGAGGGCAGGTGTTATTTGCTGCCCAGGATACTAAATTGCATGGCGAATGTATTACTGATTCAAACTATCTGATTTTAAGCTTTGACAATCAATTTACCCTTTGCGACCAATTAGCTCTTGAAGCTTTACTGCCTTTTATTGAAGAACCAAGTTATACGTTGGATATACGGCCTCCGATGCAAATGGTTATTGATAGTGTGACTTTCTTTTTGTCACATAAAATTCAATGTCGTCATTTACATTCTATTAAACAGAAGGAAATATTCCTAATATTCCGTACATTTTATACAAAGCAGGAAATGGCTTGTTTCCTATCGCCTATATTGAATCGTGATTTGGATTTTAAAGCATTTATTCTGAAACATTATCAGGAAGTGAAAACAGTAGAGGAACTGGCGGAATTATGTCATGTTTCTGTACGATCTTTTAACCGGAAGTTTAATGAATATTTTGATGATTCACCTTATAGTTGGATCCTGAAGCAGAAATCTAAACATGTCAAAACCCGTTTGGCTGATGGCAAAACTCCTTTTGCTGATATTATAAAAGAGTTTGGGTTTAGCTCTCCTGCTCATTTTACTACCTATTGTAAAAAGCAGTTTGGTTCGAATCCGAGTAAATTGAGAAGGCAACTTGTAGCAGAGAATCATGCAGAAGCTCTTGGAGGTAAATAACTATTTATAGAGTAAAAAGATGGTAGGTTTTTTACTCATATCGGGTAAATGACCTTTCCATTCTTTAATTGTTTTCGTCCGGATATATTCATCCTCACATGTCAAGTTACACGCAATACATAGCAGGGTTGCTGGGCGACAGGTCTGAAGAATTTCTTCTGCTAATTTATTATTACGATAAGGAGTTTCAATGAAAATCTGTGTCTGATGTTCACTATAAATTCGATTTTCCAACATCTTTATTTTAGAGGCACGTTCGCTGGCTGTGATTGGTAAGTATCCGTTGAATGCGAAACTTTGTCCGTTAAATCCGGAACCCATTAAAGAGAGCAGGATAGAAGAAGGGCCAATCAAAGGAATTACCGGATAATTTTTACGTTGCGCTATGGCTACAATGTCAGCTCCCGGGTCGGCTATAGCCGGACATCCAGCTTCAGATAATAATCCTACAGATTTTCCCTGAGATAATGGGTGAAGAAATCCGGAGAGTTCTTCCGGAGTGGTATGTTTATTTAGCTCATAAAATGTAAGTGAATCTATTTGAATAGCAGGTTCTGTTTTTTTTAGGAACCGGCGTGCCGTACGTATATTTTCTACAATAAAATGATTGATAGATAAGATGATCTCCCGGTTATAAGCAGGAAGAACTTTCTGGTGTTCAGTATCACCTAAAGTAACAGGTATCAGGAAAAGTGTTGCTTGCATAGATTTTATTTTCTGCAAATGTACTATTTTTGTGTGAAACAGATTAATCAAGATGGTATTACCTCTTTCTTTTGTATCCCGTATGAAGAACTTTTGCGGGAATGAATATGAACAGTTTTCTGCAGTTCTGCAGGAGGAACCTCCCGTTTCCATCCGGATGAATGTCCGGAAGATTGATTTTATTCCTTCCAGAGAAAAAGTTAAGTGGAGTGAATCCGGATATTATCTTCCGGAGAGATTACATTTTACATTTGATCCTTTTTTTCATGCCGGTGCTTATTATGTACAGGAAGCATCTTCTATGTTTCTTGAGCATATTATTCATACCTATATTGATCAGCCTGTTTGTTGTTTGGACTTGTGTGCTGCTCCAGGAGGTAAATCTACTCATTTATTATCTGTATTACCAGAACAGAGCCTATTGGTAAGTAATGAGGTGATTAAAAACCGCAGTCATATTCTCAGCCAGAATATGACTAAGTGGGGATATCCGGAGTCTATCGTAACGAATAATGATCCTGAAGCAATTGGACAGTTAATCCATTTATTTGATCTAATTGTTGCTGATGTACCTTGCTCGGGAGAGGGTATGTTCCGTAAAGACCCAGATAGTGTTATGGAATGGAGTGAAGCTAATGTAGAGCTATGTGCTTCCCGTCAGCGGCGAATTATTCATGATGTATGGGATGCTTTGGCTCCCGGTGGATTGTTAATTTATAGTACGTGTACCTATAATACGCAGGAGAATGAAGATAATATAGCGTATTTTGTTGAAAAATTTGGAGCGGAGCTTTTGCCTATTCCTTCTTTACCGGAATGGAATATTCAGGGAGCTGTAACAGGTAATTGTCCGGTAGGACGTTTTTTCCCTCACAAAACCAAAGGAGAGGGCTTCTTTATTGCTGTTCTCCGCAAACCAGAGGATAAACCTGTTAAAGATATAATTAAATCATATTCGAAAAAGCAAAATCGTAGAAAGGATGTTGTACCCAGTATACTGAAAACTTTAGTGAATGAACCCGGAGTGTTTGAATTTGAACTTTCTTCACGAGGATATATGGCTTTTCCAAAAACTTATTATTCTGTTTATAAATATTTGCAGGAAAAGCTGCATGTTATTTCTGCCGGAATATTAATTGGTGAGGTGAAAGGAAAAGATATTGTACCTGCTCATTCATTAGCGATGAGCATCTCTATGGCAGTTGATATTTATCCTGTTGTAGAACTGGATTGGAGTGAAGCTGTGAAATATCTGAAGAGGGAACCAGTTATTCTTTCCAGAGAGTATCCAAAAGGTTTTTTATTAGTGATCTATAAGGATATCCCATTAGGATTCATTAAAAATTTGGGTAATCGTACCAATAATCTTTATCCAAATGAATGGCGGATTCGTTCTGGTTATTTACCGGAAGAACCCAGAACTTTATTGTAAAGGTATTTGTAAATTTCTTCCTGACAACGGATAGGAGGCTGATTGTTTTTTTGAAGATATTTTTTAGTTGGCTATTAATGAAACATGCTTTCACATTATCAGCTAACTGTAAATGGAGAATATCTATAATTTCCTGTTTAAGTCTGGGAGTTACTATAGGAAATGCAGTTTCAATCCGGCGGCTTAAATTTCGTTTCATCCAATCAGCAGAGGTAAGGTATACATCTTCGTTCCCATTATTATAAAAATACCAGATACGGGCATGTTCCAGATACATATCCACTATTCGGGTTATCCTTATATTCTTGCTATAGGATTGTTCTGGAATCAGACAACAGATGCCTCTTACAATCAGATCGATTTCGACTCCTTTCTCACTGGCCTGATAAAGCTCGTTTATCATTTCTTTATCATGCAGGCCATTCATTTTAAGTATAATTCGTCCCTTATAACCCTCTTCAACATGTTTTATTTCCTGTCGGATCAGCTCTTTCAGTTGGGAAACCATATTGAATTGTGCCACTAACAAATGTTTGAATTCCGGTTCAACTATATTTCCTTCCAATACAGCAAATATTTTAGTTATATCGGCTATAATTTCCGGATTTGAAGTGAGAAGGGCTGTGTCAGAATAGGTACGAGCTGTTTTCTCATTAAAATTTCCTGTACTCAAATAGGCAAAGTTTTTCTTTTTATTTCTATCGGTTGTATTTTTACGGAGAATAACGGCAACTTTAGCATGAACTTTCAGACCTGGGATGCTATAAATAATCCGAATTCCAGCCTGCTTCATTTTCTCTGCTGTATGCATGTTATTTTCTTCATCAAAACGTGCTTTTAACTCCACAAATACAGTCTCCTTTTTTCCATTTTTGGCAGCGCTGATTAATGTGTTAATTACTGCAGAGTTTTCTGCCACCCGGTATTGTGTTATTTTTATCTCTTCTACTTTAGGATCAACCGCTGCTTCCATCAATAACCGTAACAGGTAATCAAATGACTGATAGGGGAAATGGAGGAGAATTTCTTTTTTCTTTATTGCCCGGGACATCGTACCGGTGTCATCCAGATAAGGTATACGCATGGGCACAGGTAATTCCTGTGTTAACTCTTTACCTCGCGGATTAGGTAAATCTATTAGGTCTTGCAGATTCAGATAGCGTCCTCCTACTACTAAATCGTCATGAGTAATATTGAATGCATGACAGAGAAAATTCAGAAAATCATCTGGCATAGCCTGATCATATAAAAAACGACTTAAATTACCGACCTTTCTTTTTTTGACTTTTTCACGAATATTTTCTACAATAGTATCGCTTTTTTCATCATCCAGATATATATCTGCATCTCTTGATATTTTAATGCTATAACAACTGTCTATCTCATACCCGGGAAATATAACAGGAAGATTGGCTCGTATAATATCCTCAATAAACATTAAATAGTATTTCCCTTTATATTGAGGTAGTTCTATGAAACGCGGGACCTTGGCGTATGGGATTTTCATCATAGCGTAGTGATAATCCGGTATGTCGTAACTTTTATCTTTAAATTGTCCTTTTTTAGTCATTCGTATAATAAGATATAGGCGACGGTCACGAATAAATGTGCGTATATCACCTGCTTGCAATATCACAGGAGAAAGGAAGGGAAAAACTTCTTCATTAAAGAATTCTCTAACAAAATCTGTATGAAAAGATTCCGGTGAACTATCCTG
>JAJBTP010000408.1 GCA_020860805.1 Tannerellaceae bacterium
GTCTTAATTAGCAAGAATTTATTACATGTTTGCTATTCATAACAAAAAAATGGTTTAGTTTTGCATATTAATGGATAAGCTCGTTATGAAATAAACATAATAATATAGTAACAACTTAAACTTACATCCAATTATGAACAAAAAGTTATTTATGCCATTCCTTGTAATGGCAGCAGTTGTAATCTTATCATCTTGTGGTGGATTGAAACCATTGGATTCACAGTATGTGAAAGCTGAGCCTCAACCTCTGGAAGCAATCGGCGGACAGGTTCTTGTGACAATTGACGCAACTTTTCCAGCAAAATGGTTC
Organism: Tannerellaceae bacterium; assembly: GCA_020860805.1. Classification (GTDB taxonomy): domain Bacteria; phylum Bacteroidota; class Bacteroidia; order Bacteroidales; family Tannerellaceae; genus UBA4116. Next base: position 311 of record JAJBTP010000408.1, read on the forward strand.
AATAAAAAAGCTATTGTAACTGTTACTCCTGTTCTTCGTTATGAAGGTGGTGAAGCGTGGGGAACTGCTTATACTTACCAGGGTGAAAAAGTGAGAGGAAACAATCAGGTAATTCCTCAGGGACAAGGTGCAAATGTAACTATGACTTCTTCTTTTGCTTACAAACCTGAAATGAAAAACTCAGAATTGTATTTAACGTTTGAAGCTCAGGTAGGTACTAAGTCTGTAAAATTGCCGGATATGAAGATTGGTGATGGTGTTATTGCTACTTCAGAATTAGCATGTGCCGCTACAGCAACTCCAGCTTTGGCTGCTGACAAATTCCAACGTATCATCAAAGAAGCTCACGATGCTAACATCATGTTCCTTATCCAACAGGCTGAACTTCGTTCTGCAGAGTTGAGAAAAAGTGAACTGGCAGACTGGAAAGGTTTAGTAAAAGAATCAGACGAAGCTCCTAACAGAAATGTAGCTATCGAAATCAGTGCGTATGCTTCTCCTGACGGTGGTGTTAAATTAAACACAGGACTGGCTGAAAGACGTGAGAAAAATACAGCTAACTACCTGGCAAAAGAATTGAAAAAAGAAAAAGTAGATGTACCTGTATCTGCTAATTATACTGCTCAGGACTGGGAAGGTTTCCGTGAATTGGTTTCTAAATCAAATATTCAGGATAAAGACTTAGTATTACGTGTTCTTTCTATGTACAATGATGCTGAACAACGTGAGCGTGAAATTAAAAATATCTCTTCTGTATTCAACGTATTGGCAGATGAAATTTTACCTCAGTTACGTCGTTCCCGTCTGACTGCAAACATTGAAATCATTGGTAAATCAGACGAAGAAATCAGTGCATTGGCGAAAAGCAATCCTGCAGAACTGAATGAAGAAGAAATCCTGTATGCTGCTACATTAGCTAAAGATTGCAAAGATAAAGAAGCTATCTATGTAAAAGCTACTGAATTATATCCAAGAAGTTACCGTGCATGGAATAACGTTGGTGTGATGCGTTTCAAAGCAGGTGACTTAGCGAAGGCAGAAGAAATGTTCAATAAAGCTAATTCTGTACAAAACAATGCAGAATCTAATATGAACTTAGGTTTGATCGCTCTTACTAAAGGTGACAAAGCAAAAGCTCAACAATTGTTAGGTAGTGCTGCCGGTGTTAACGAATTAAGCGAAGCTTTAGGTGTTCTTTATCTGCAACAGGGTGAATATGCAAAAGCAGTTAACTCTTTCGGTGCTGTAAAAAGCAACAATGCTGCATTAGCTCAAATCATGGTTAAAGATTATAGCAAAGCTCAACAAACTTTGAATGCTGTTCCTAACGCTGATGCAACAACTGACTATCTGAAAGCTGTAGTTGCTGCCCGTACGAACGATTCAAACGCTGTAATCAGCAATCTGAAAGCTGCTATCGCTAAAGACAGCTCATTAGCAAGCGAAGCTGCAGTTGACCTGGAGTTCTCTAAATATGCTAATAATTCTGATTTCGCTTCATTAGTGAACTAATCAGTATTCAGTAATAATATAAAGAAAGAGTCGTTCCAATTCCGGAGCGGCTCTTTTTTTATAGTTGAATGGACGTTTGCTTCACAAAAACCAAACGGTTATTTCGGTCCCGATACAGACCTTCCTTACGAAAGAGGATTACAACGTGATAATGCGCAGGACTGGTGGCCTAAAATGGTTATGTTAAAAGTTCTCCAACAGTATTTTATGGCAACCGCAGATGAACGGGTGATTCCTTTTATGACCAACTATTTTCGTTACCAGTTATCCGAATTACCCAAAACACCTCTGGGAAACTGGACTTTCTGGGCAGAGCAACGGGGAGGTAATAACTTATTGGTTGTGTACCGCCGTGAAAATGACGTATTCCCTGGAAAATATGCTGGTAATCACCGGCGACGTCCAATGGGCCGACCATATTGAACGGATAGCCTACAATGCGTTACCTGCTCAGGTAAAAGAAGACTATTCAGCCCGGCAGTATTATCAACAGATAAATCAAATCAAGGTAACCCGTGATTCACGAAATTTTGTATCTCCTCATGAAGATACGGATATCCTATTCGGTGAATAAACCCGTAAATAAAAAGGCTGTTTCAAAAGTAAACTTTATCTCCGGAGTCGATCCCGGATAAAAGATTCTTTTTGAAACAGCCTCTTTTTTATCTGAAAAACGTCTTATTGTTAATTTTTACTTTGCCGTTTCCGTTCATTTTCATCCAGCAGAATTTTACGCATCCGCATATGGTTCGGAGTAATTTCTACGTATTCATCTGTTTTGATGTATTCCAGGGCATCTTCTAAACTAAAGATAACAGGAGGAGCCAGAGATGTTTTATCATCCGAACCGGATGCACGCATATTGGTTAGCTTTTTAGATTTGGTTACGTTTACAACCATATCACCTTCTTTCGAACTCTCTCCTACTACCTGGCCTGCGTATACTTCCTCCTGGGGAGAAATAAAGAAACGTCCGCGCGACTGAAGGTTATTCAGAACATAGGCAAATGCAGTACCGGTCTCCATAGCAATAATAGAACCATTATTTCTGCGTTCTATTTCACCTTTCCAGGGTTGATATTCTAAAAAGCGGTGGGCTATGATTGCTTCACCTGCAGAGGCCGTTAGTAAGGAATTATTTAAACCGATAATACCACGTGAAGGAATCGTAAATTCCAGATGTATCCGGTCGTTTTTACTTTCCATCATGGTCATCTCCCCTTTTCTTTTGGTGACAATATCAATGATACGGCTTGAATACTCTTCCGGCAGATTGACGGTTAACTGTTCAACCGGTTCATGTTTTACGCCGTTAATCTCTTTAATGATAACCTGTGGCTGGTCCACCTGTAACTCATACCCTTCCCGGCGCATGGTTTCAATCAGCACTGATAAATGTAAGACACCGCGTCCATATACTAACCATGAATCCGCTGAATCCGTAGGAACTACCCGTAAAGCCAGATTCTTATCCAATTCTTTTTCCAGACGTTCAAAGATGTGGCGTGACGTCACAAACTTACCATCTTTCCCGAAGAAAGGAGAATTATTAATGGTAAATAGCATAGACATAGTCGGTTCGTCAATAGCAATCGTAGGAAGTGGCTCCGGATTATTAATATCACTGACTGTTTCTCCGATTTCGAATCCTTCGATACCTATCAAAGCACAGATATCTCCGGATTGAACGGATTCCACCTTGGTACGTCCTAATCCCTCGAAAATATTAACTTCCTTGATTTTTGATTTTACCATTGAACCATCCCGCTTACACAACATCACTTCCTGTCCTTCACGAACTTCTCCACGATGTACACGGCCTACAGCAATACGCCCTACGTATTTGGAAAAATCCAGCGAAGTAATCAGCATTTGCGTATCCCCTTCTATCTTTTCAGGAGCAGGGATATGCTCGATGATAGCATCCAGAAGGGTATAAATATCGGTTGCCGGTTGATTCCAGTCCAACGACATCCAGCCCTGTTTTGCAGAACCATAGATGGTTGGGAAATCCAGTTGCTCCTCGGTAGCATCCAGATTAAACATAAGTTCAAAAACCATTTCCTGCACTTCCGACGGACGGCAGTTAGGTTTGTCCACTTTATTTATTACTACAATGGGTTTTAACCCCAGCTGAATAGCTTTTTGTAAAACGAACCGTGTCTGAGGCATAGGGCCTTCAAAAGCATCCACTAATAAAAGACAACCATCTGCCATATTTAATACCCGTTCTACTTCACCACCGAAGTCGGCGTGTCCCGGAGTATCAATAATATTTATTTTATGATCTTTATATTGGATAGATACATTCTTTGCCAGAATCGTAATACCTCTTTCCCTTTCCAGGTCATTACTGTCTAAAAACTGGTCCAGGTCATCATGACCTTCACGGAAAAGTTTTCCGGCTAAAAGCATTTTGTCTACAAGGGTTGTTTTGCCGTGATCCACGTGCGCGATAATCGCAATATTTCTAATCTTTTGCATCGAGACTAATTTAATGGCTGCAAAGGTACGATAAAAAGACGGGCTGTCAAAAAAAGGAAATGAAAAGTATTGCTAATCAAAAAAGTAATCTCTATCTTTGCCCCCGCTTAGATAACATAGTATTAATTTATTAAAGTAAAACAGACTAATGTATTTAGATTCAACAAAGAAAGCAGAACTTTTTGAAAAATACGGAAAATCAGCTACTGATACCGGTTCTCCGGAGAGTCAGATTGCTCTTTTCACATTTCGTATTTCACATTTAACAGAGCACCTGAAAAAGAATCACAAAGATCACAGCACAGAACGCGCTCTTAAAATGTTGGTAGGTAAACGTCGTCGTTTACTGGATTATCTGGTTAAAACAGATATTACCAGATATCGTGCGATTATCAAAGAACTTGGTATTAGAAAATAAGAATCGGTTCTTACAACTTATACAGAGGCTATGTCCATA
>JAJBTP010000121.1 GCA_020860805.1 Tannerellaceae bacterium
GTACAAAAGAAAACATTTTGTCATCAGGTTAATGATTGGCAGAAAAATACTTCCAGCATTTTTTAACTCAAAAAGCTGCCCGGAAAAGAGAAATTTTCCCGGTTTTTTAAGAAGGGACGGTCTTCTGTGAAAAAAGGACGCATCCTTTTTAGGGAAAGGGTGCATCCTCTTTGGGTAAAGAGTGCGTCGTATGGGAAGAAAAAAAGGCCTGTTTTGCCTTAAGAATCTATTTTTTAAAACCTTTTTGAAGGCTCGTTTATCAGGATAAAAAAGGATGCGTTACCGGAAAATGCTTTTTCTATAAAAAAGAAAGCTACTTACTCCAGGTTCTATCTTTCTGTTAGTTTTATTAATGAATCATATAGGGCAGATATTCATCCGGGTTTTGCTGAATATAACTCATTCCCTCCTGCATATAGTCACGGGAGAGTTGATAAGAAAGGGTGGAGACAGGTATTTCCTGCGCGATGGATTCAATCAAACCGGGAAAGCGGAAATTTTTCCCTACCAGATAAACTCCGGTTTGCTGAATCTGCTGCTGTATTTCCGGAGGTAACAATTCATAGTGCTGGCAGATTCTGCTTTTAATAAATTCAGCTTCTTTTTTCAACCAGGCATTTAGCTGCTCGTTGGTAATGGTGACTTCCCCGGGAGTTCTGGTTATTTTATCTGTACCTTTTACGGTCACATACCGGGTAGGTAGTTCTGTTTCCAACGAACCGAATTCTTTCTTTAATGCTTCTGCCTGCTTAGGGGTAATCTGCAGATTAAACTCACGGCTAAGTCCCAGAGAGATGGTTTCATTTAAACTATTACCCGCCATTTCGGTAACCGAGGTGGAATAGGGTTCCATTATATTTCCTTCGTTTATAGTGGTCATCCGGGTTTTTCCAGCCCCACTATCCACCAGCATATAAGTACCCTTTTTGTCAATTCCCAGTCCTGCCAGTGCTACCACATAATCAAAAATCAGATATCCGGGTGTGATTCCTATAAACTCCATCAAATCATACCCTGCACGCATAGTTACTCCATTCTCTTCGCCCGGGATAATCATAAGTCCTGACATTTTAGGGATGAAAATACCCAGTTTCCGTTTTATATGTTTATTTATTAGCGCAAGTAACTTTTGCTCCAAATCATAAAATACACAAATTTTACCTTCCTTTACCAGAAAAGTCTTTATAGTTTCATCAAATGAAGGTATTTGTTTTACTATTTTTCCTTCTTTATACAGCCGGATACATTCGGTTCCCAAATCAAAAGCAAAATCAATTTTCGGCATACATCTATTTTGTTATAACGGTTTATAATTAACAATCATGCGAGACGGATTCTTCATATCTTTTTCCGGAAGAAAGTATAACTACGATATTTATTCCTTCATAATTCCTGGATGCATCAAAAACAAAATCAGGTTTACCATCCCGGTCAATATCTGCATTTAAAAGAATTTATACAAATTTATCATCAAAATACGGGATAGATAGGAAGATTTTAGCACATGACTCTTCACTATAGAGAGAAAGGGTATAGTTTTCAACTACTTTAAAAACATCTTCTCCTTTATCTGTCAGAACCGGATAGCTTTCCAACACATTTCCTTCTCCTTTCAGGCTATATTCCCGGCCGGCAAAAATAAATGAGAACGCTTCTCCCGGCCAGATATGTTGCGGATACCCCTCCATAAGTTCTATTTTCCCCGGTTCTAATACCGGGTCATTTATGTATAAAAGAGCCTCATGCGCTGTACGTATCCATTTTGTATCCAGACCACTACAATCATCCACACCATCTTCTATGCGGAAATCTGTTTTCCCCAGATAATAATCTCCGGCTTCCTTACCCCATTCAACCCAATCCGCTTTTATGTAGCGTTCCGGATTCTCTCCGTCCTGTTCATTAAAAATCCGGTAAGAGGTGTTTTGTAACAACCGGCAATTTTCTTTACGAGGCCTTACCGGCAGACTAACCGGAATATCTTCCTCTTCTGCATTATCTGTTTGCGGTTCTATAACCTGAACTTCTGCATATGGCTGTGAAGTATCCTGTGGCTTCTCTTTTTCTCCTGTTTTACAACCTGCCAGACTTAAAAGGATATAAAGGCAGCTTCCATAAATGCCATCTATTCTTCTCATACATCAACTATATTTAAAATTAACGGTCAAAATCAATGGGGTAGTCATCCTTCCATATACTTAATTGTTGCGGTCCCTGTGCGGGTTTCATGGCATCTCCAAAAACAGTTTTTCCGCCATATTTCCAGGAATCCTCCCGCTCTTTCTGTACCCATTCATCAAAAAATGGCCGGGGTGTATAGCCTCTTTCCACCTCCATCGAGATACGGGAAAGGTTTTTCAAAGCTTCGGATTTATCCTTTTCTCCCAACCGGGCCTGATAAATAGCTTTATCCATCACATCAATCGTTTCATCATATACTTTGGTGGGTACGGGAAACGGATGCCCATCTTTCCCGCCGTGTGCAAAAGAGAATCGTGCCGGATCGGCAAACCGGGAAGGAGTTCCGTGAATAACTTCACTCACCAGCGTCAGGGATTGCAACGTACGCGGGCCAACTCCCTGAAGCAACAGCAACGACTCCATATCCGTAACGTCTGTCTCATGGGCCAGTATCAAAGCGGCCCCCAGACGTTTGAGGTTAACATCCTTTTCCTGTACTTCATGATGAGAAGGCAAAATCAATCGTACTTCACGCATGAGTTTATCCGGTGTTTCCCGGGTCAGTTGCAGGATACTTTCTTTGGTTGGTGATGCCTGCTTATCCGTCAGGTTCAGAATCAGTCCCTGGTTATGGCCACACACGGAAGTATGAGGCTCTTCCATAAACGAACGCAGGGAAGAAGAGAGCCAGTGGTAACGGCGTGCCAACCGGCTGTTACCGTTCATACCTTGTTGTACAACTGCCCATTCGCCTTCCCGGGAAACGACAAACGAGTGTAAATATAACTGGAAACCATCCTGTACAGCCGTATTATCAACCTTAGCGGATAATTTACTACTACGTACCAGTTCTTCGCCATTCAATCCGGTTCGCATGGCTATTTCCATCAGCTCGGCAGGAGTCTGCCGGGATGATTTCCCCCGTCCGCCACATACATATATACCCAATTCCGAAGAGCGTTTATTGATTGCCTTTTTCAATGCATTCATAACCGAAGTAGTAATCCCGGACGAGTGCCAGTCCATCCCCAATACACACCCCAGCGACTGAAACCAAAAGGGGTCGCTTAATCGCTGCAGGAAGGCTGTACGGCCATATTCCATCACGATAGCTTCTACAATAGCCCCTCCCAACAGACTCATCCGTTGAGCCAGCTAGGGCGGAACTGTTCCGTAATGCAGGGGTAAATCAGCGTGTCCTCTTTTCATCCATACGAAAGTAAACAATTAATAGAGGAACACCAACAAAAGTATTTTAGATTTTCATCCGGTACAATCTATAACTATTTATATTTAATTATTAATCAACCAGATCAAGTATCCATTTTACCCAGGAAATAACAGTAGAAGCTCTACGTCGATAAGTTTCTTCAGAACCGATATTATATAATTTCGCTTTCCTCATTATTTCCGCAACCTCATTTTTGGAAGGCATATGTCCATCATCAAAATAGCCCTTTAATGTTATCTTAAATACTTCATGAGAGAGGATTAGTTTGACAAACTCTAATTGTCGTTCAACAATAGGCCGGTTAAATACAGTAAGAGCTGATTTTGTTAAAGCAAACCCCTTCCGGTTTCCCTCACGTGTATCCTCAATCAGTTGTAAATATTTAGCAGCGTTCGAGTAATAATCTGTTTGCCGCAAATCAAAGTCATAATTTTGAGTAATCTCTTCTTTACTAAGAAATCCCTTCTCCTTTAATAGCTCACAGAGGTTAATTACACGTTCAAAACTATCTGCTTGTGGAAAAGGCAATTCAGGCTCTTTTACTGTTTTTATACTTTCCAATATATTCCGGATAGCGTTAACACTAATAGCCCCATCCTGAACAGCATATTTTTTATGCTGAACTAATTGAATGGAGTTATATAGCTCTAAATCTACAAATTCGTATTCTCTGAGATGAAAAATACCATTTGAATAGGTTAAATATATCGGGCGCACCCGTTTGTTTACTTTATTACTCCACAAACGATAGGGATAATAGAGTTGACGAACCAGAAAATCATCCGATATATAATTCTTAGCTTCAATAATAGTTAAAGAACTATTTCCTTCGTATCCTCCGTCTATTTCAATTTGAGAGTTATTAACTTTTATAGGGATCAGTCCTGCGGTTGAATTGATTTTAAAATCAAATAATGAAGAACTCATACGTCCGCTAACAGTTGGTAATAAACTATCCTCATTCAGAAAATCATGTAATATTTTCGATATAAAAGCACAGTTTATCGCAGTTGCTTCACTTGTTATATTCCTGTAATCAACACTTTCAAGAAAGTTTGGAAAATCAACAGGAGTAACCTCTATATCCTCTTCGTTGAATTTACAGAATGTTTCAAAGGTTCCTATTTCGTAAGTACCCCGGGAGGTAGGCAGTATAGATAAACCGCTATCTACAAACAGCTTAGGCAATTGAGAACGATGATCAAATTTTGTCATCAAACGAGCTCCTCTGTATTTGTTTATATCTGCAGAGGATATGGATACCCGGCCCTTTGATTCAATTTCATCCAGGATCCGGTATTCCTCAAAGATCTGTTCCCATGCTATATCATTC
>JAJBTP010000274.1 GCA_020860805.1 Tannerellaceae bacterium
GTATAAGTATGGATAAAACTATTCTTCAGAAAAATACCACAGGGGTTCAACATATTGGCATTCCTACCAATGATATAGAAAAAACTATCTCCTTTTATGAAGGATTAGGATTCGAGCTGACTTACCGGACAGCCAATGGCGACGAACAGGTTGCTTTCCTTCAATTAAAAAATCTGGTTATTGAAACCTATCAGAATAATATGGCTACTCTGCGTGACGGAGCTATCGATCATATAGCTATTGATGCAAAGAATATCAGCGAACTTTTTGAAGCAATTCAGTCAGCCGGATACAAACTCCTGACAGAAAGGATTCAATCTTTACCATTCTGGGAAAATGGTATCCAATATTTTATAATCGAAGGTCCAAATGCCGAACGTCTCGAATTTTGTGAAAAATTTTAGATAAAAGAGAGTATCTTTGCAACCATTCAATCTGAAAGTAGCAATGATATATCAGGAAACAGAAATACCGGGAGTATGGCTTATTGAACCTAACATATACGAAGATGAACGTGGCTATTTTATGGAGACGTTTAAACAGGAAGAGTTTAACACATATATTGGTAATATCAATTTTATCCAATTAAATGAATCCTGTTCTTCCAAAGACGTTATCCGGGGACTTCATTATCAATTAGCCCCCTGGTCACAGGCTAAACTGGTAAGAGTTATCCAGGGAACAGTTCTGGATGTAGCCGTTGATTTACGTAAAGAGTCACCTACTTTCGGAAAATCCGTTACGATAGAATTATCCGGTGAAAATAAAAAACAATTGTTTATTCCACGCGGCTTTGCCCACGGATTCCGTGTACTAAGTGATAAAGCTGTTTTCACATATATGGTAGATAATGTCTATATGCCGGCTTATGAACGCTGCATCTATTTCAATGACCCGACTATTGCTGTAAACTGGCAGATACAGGCAAATGATAACTCCCCTGTTTTATCGGAAAAAGATAAACATGCGCCCTCTCTACAGGAGGCAGAACATAATTTCTTCATTTAAACGTTCTATAAACATGAAAAAAAATATCTCGTTACAGGAGCGGCCGGTTTTATCGGTGCAAACTCTATTAAATATATGTTACGGACGCATCAGGATATCCAATTAGTTATATTGGATTTATTGACGTATGCTGGTAATTATGGCACAATAGCAGAGGATGTGGACGGTAAGCGCTGTATTTTTGTCAAAGGGGATATTGGAGACCGCGAATTAGCCGACAGTCTTTTTAGTACCTATAATTTTGATTATGTAGTAAATTTTGCTGCAGAAAGCCATGTAGACCGCAGTATTGAAAATCCGCAACTATTCCTTCAGACCAATATATTAGGTACACAAAACTTATTGGATGCTGCCCGTCGTGCCTGGGTAACAGGAAAAGATGCACAAGGCTATCCCACCTGGAAAGAAGGTGTGCGTTTTCACCAGGTTTCTACAGATGAAGTATATGGTAGTTTAGAAACAGAAGGATATTTTACAGAACAGACTCCATTGGATCCACGAAGTCCCTACAGCGCCTCCAAAGCAAGTGCCGATATGATTGTAAAAGCCTATGCCGACACGTTTAAAATGCCGGTAACCATTACACGTTGTTCCAACAATTATGGACCCTATCATTTCCCGGAAAAACTAATCCCCCTGATTATAAAAAATATTCTGGAAGGTAAGTCATTACCGGTATATGGCGACGGAACCAATATACGTGATTGGTTATATGTAGACGATCATTGCAAAGCAATTGACCTGGTAATCAGAAAAGGCAAAGCCGGAGAAATTTATAATGTAGGCGGACATAACGAAAAGCAAAACATTGAGATTATAAAATTAACAATCGCAACAGTTCGCCGGATTATGGAAGAACAACCGGCCTACCGGAGCAGGCTAAAGAAACAGGAAAAAGACAGAGATGGCAATATCCGGATTGACTGGATCAATGAAGACCTCATTACCTTTGTTAAAGACCGGCTGGGACATGACCAACGCTATGCCATCGACCCGGCCAAATATCAAAAGAATTGGGTTGGTTACCCGAAACATCTTTTGAAAAAGGAATTGTGAAAACCATCTACTGGTATCTGGATAACCAGACCTGGGTAGATGAAATCACAGGAGGAGAGTATACAAAGTATTACGAGAAAATGTATGGATAACGCTTTTAAACCTTCCTTTTCTTTACCGGCTTTTTGGAAGAAGCAGACACATTGGTTTCTGTTTTCTTCCTCTTTTTAGGTATAGGGATTAATTCTATGACAGCCGATTGATGAGCTTTTACTGTAAATGTTTCCCCTACTGTTACTTTTTCGCCTGTCAGGATATTAATACCTGAACCATATCCTTGTAATCTTTCCACAAAACGAGTCCAGTCAACCTAAACATCTTTACGGGTAGGATTCAGAAAAACAAAAACACACTCCTCACGTGTATAACGAAAATAAGCATAGGTGTTTTGCTGAGGTAAAAAATGGGTCATATTTCCTGTATGGATAACTGGCTTATTTTTACGCCAGTTAAATAATAGCCGGGCATGTTGCGCAATTTCTTTTTCGCTTTCGGTTGCACCTTCTCCTGTAAATAGATTTTTACGGTCTTTTTTCCATCCACCCGGAAAATCTTTACGGGCAGAACCATGCCCATTTGACAAATTAGCAGAACGGAAACCATATTCCGTTCCATAATAAAGTTGAGGTATTCCTCGCAGAGTAGCCAACATAGTCAGCCCCATTTTTATCCGCTCCTTATTTCCTTTCATTTTATCAGCAAAGCGATCAGTATCATGATTATCCAGAAATATCATCAACGCTTTCGGGTCCGGATAAAGAAAATCAAGTGCCAGAGCTTCATATATCCGGTTCATTCCAGACATCCATTCAGCCAAATCAACAGCCAGTCCTTCGGTTAAAGCTTCCTGCAAAGGAAAATCCATAACAGAAGGTAAATGAGTTATATCCATCCGGATTAGTAGACCTTCCCATCCAATATCCCACTACAGCCGGAGAAGAATGCCAGCATTCTGCTACAATATTCAGATTGGGATATTCTTTTAAAATACCTTGGGGGCCCATTCCGCAATTCCGGTTTTGTCATTATAGGGAAAAGTATCTACCCGTAAACCATCCAAATCAGCCCATTCTATCCACCAGATATATAACTGAAGAAAATACTGCCGTACATACGGATTTTCAATGGCCATATCCGGCATAGCAGTATCAAACCATCCTTCTACCGTCTCTTTTCGATCTACCTCAGCCCCATTGGGGTCAACAATTGCTACCAGACGGTAGTTAGAACGAATAAATTCAGGCGGACAATGAATCCAGTCTTTAAAAGGGAGATCTTCCATCCACCAGTGTGCTGTTCCACAATGATTAGGGACAGCATCCATAATTACCTTCACATCTCTCCAATGTGCTTCAGCAACCAGTTGACGGTATAACTCATTGTCTCCGAAACGGGGATCTATATGATAATAGTCTGCACAGGAATAACCATGATACGATTGTTTAGCTTCATCATCCAGTTGTGGAGGTGTCAGCCATAAAGTAGTAACCCCTAAATCTGCTATGTAATCCAGATGATTAATAACTCCCTGCAAATCTCCTCCATGCCGTCCAAACGGTTCGCGCCTGTTTGCTTTTTCTTTTGTAAAAACAGATGAGTCGTTGGAAGGCTCTCCGTTAGCAAAACGATCCGGTAAAACCAAATAAATCAAATCTGCCGGTGAAAAACTTTTCCGGTTGGAAGAACCGGCATAACGTCTTTCCAGTAAATACTCAAACCGGATAATTTGCGAATCTTTCCGGAGTTCAAAAGTACAGATACCAGCCTGCGTAGTAGTTGCTATCTCAATATCAACAAAAAGATAATTAGGACTATCTGCTGTATGAACCTTTTTTATTCTGACCCCTTTCCGGCTGGTATGCACTGTACAACCTTTCAGGTTCTGTCCATACAACATTAATTGAAGTGGTGTTTTCATCCCTATCCACCAGCTTAATGGTTCAATCCGCTTGACCTGCATCTCCTGTATCTCTTTTTTCTTTTTCATAATGCACTTAGTCCTCCTGTTACACCATAAATTTCACCAGTGGTATAAGTTGCTTCTTCCGAAGCCAAATGTACATAAATTCCAGCCAATTCCACAGGTTGCCCCGGACGTTTCATTGGCGTATCCAATCCATGAACAGGAATTCCTTCATCCGGATTTCCGCCCGAAACTTCAAGTGGAGTCCAGACAGGACCCGGGCACACTGTATTTACCCTTATCCCTTTTTCTATTAAATACTTAGACAACGCTATACTAAAAGCAACCACGGCACTCTTGGATGCCGCATAATCCATTAACATTTTATTGGGAGTAAAATATTCAGCAGACCCTGTAAAAATTACAGCAGACCCGGCCGGTAAATAAGATACTGCAGCTTTAGAAAGATAAATAGGTGAAAAAACATTTACTTCAAATATCTTTTTGATTTGTTCTTCTGTAATTTTACTAATATCTGTCTGTGCAGTTTGAACTGCTGCGTTTAACACTAAGATATCAAGTCCTCCCAATTCTTTTACTGCCTTTTCTATTACTTCTATACAGGCTGATTCTTCCCGTAAATCATGAGGTATAGCGATTAACGTTTTTCCTTCCTCTTCAAACAATTGCTTTAAGGTATCTACATCTGTCTGTTCAACAGGTAGATAAGTAATAGCAACAGATGCGCCTTCATGAGCATACGCAATAGCCAC
>JAJBTP010000284.1 GCA_020860805.1 Tannerellaceae bacterium
CAAACATATATCTTCCTCAAATAAAAGCCCAAGTCTCCTTTGGCGAATCTGTTTTAATAAACAACGATTGGAAATTCATTTTACAGGATGAACCCAACGCTTTACAAACTGATTACAAAGACAACCACTGGCAAAAAGTTGATTTACCACACGATTGGAGTGTAAAACAGCAGTTAAGCCCTACGTTGGCAAGCTGTCAGGGTTATTTACCCGGCGGCATTGGCTGGTATCGTAAAAATCTTATAATTCCGGAAGAAAAACAAGGAGAAAAAGTATACCTCTATTTCGAAGGCATTTATAACAGAAGCGAAGTATTCATAAACGGACATTCGGTAGGTAAACGTCCCAACGGATACATTTCATTTATGTACGATGCTACCCCCTATCTGAAATATGGAGAAGAAAACACCATCGCAGTACGTGTAGACCATACCCAATCAGCCGATTCACGTTGGTACACAGGTTCGGGAATCTATCGCGATGTATGGATAGTATATGCCAACCCGGTTCATATAGCTCAATGGGGAGTCTATGCATACCCCGAAAAAGCAAAAAATAATTACTTTCTCAATATTGAAGTGGAAATCAGTAACGAAAGTAAAAAGGATGCTTCTTTAACAGTACGGAATGAATTATATAACCCGGCTGGTAAAGTCGTTGCTTCAGATACCCGTAAACTGGGAGTAAAACAAGCAGCAAATAATAAAACAGAACTATCCCTGAAAGTAAATAATCCTCAGATATGGAGTTTAAATGGTCCATCCTTATACACACTTAAAACAACCCTTCTGAAAGACGGAAAAGAAATAGACCGGACTACAACGAGAACCGGATTTCGCACATATACATTTGACCCTGACAAAGGTTTTGCACTGAATGGAGAATGGTTAAAAATGAAAGGGGTATGCCTGCACCATGATGCAGGCGTATTAGGAGCCGCAGTACCCCGTGAAGTATGGGAAAGACGCTTGCTAACGCTGAAAGAAATTGGAGTCAATGCAATCCGCACCAGCCACAATCCGCAATCGCCCGATTTATATAACCTGTGCGATGAATTAGGCATATTAGTATTAAATGAAGCCTTCGACGAATGGGAATTTCCCAAACGCAAATGGGTGGAAGGCTGGAATGTTGGCACTCCGGGATACGAAGGCAGCTTTGATTTCTTTGAAGAATGGGGTGAAAAAGACCTGGCTGATATGGTTCGCCGCGACCGGAATCACCTTTCCATATTTGCATGGAGTATAGGTAATGAAGTTGACTACCCGAACGACCCTTATTCACATCCGGTTCTCGATGGTGGGCAGGCAACCGGCTTCACACAACCTATTTTCGGTGGCTACCGAAAAGACGCTCCGAATGCGGAAAGATTAGGAGATATCGCCAAACGTTTGGTAAAAGCTGTAAAACAATACGACAAATCCCGTCCCACAACAGCAGGTCTGGCTGGTGTCGCCATGTCCAACGAAACGGACTATCCGGGAGTATTGGATATCGCAGGCTATAACTATACCGAAAGCATGTACGATACCGACCATCAAAAATATCCCAACCGTGTAATTTATGGCAGTGAAAACCGTCACGATATGGAAGCATGGAAAGCTGTAAGAGACAAAGAATTTATTTTCGGCCAATTCCTATGGACAGGTATTGACTATTTAGGAGAATCTGGCAGATGGCCTTCAAGAGGATTCTATTCAGGACTACTCGATTTTGGAGGATTCATTAAACCTCGGGGATATTTTAGACAGTCTTTGTGGTCGGACAAACCAATGGCTTACTTAGGAACTTATCCCACACCGGGAAAAGGTAGCCAAAGCCAGATGAAAGATGTATGGTCGCAACTGGAAGCCGAAGGTGAAGGTGCAAATTATGAAGAAAAAACGCCATCCATGGACGCATGGCCGATATGGAATTACGAAGAAGGACAAAGCATCCGGGTAGTTTGCTATACCAATGCAGCTAAAGCCAAACTATTACTCGATGGACGTGAAGTCGGGCAAACCAAAGAATATGATGATAATACGGGAATTATCTATTGGGATATACCCTACAAAGCAGGGAAATTAGAAGTAATAGGTATGGATAAATCAGGTAATCAGGTTTCAACCTATCAAATACAATCATCCAAACCTCCTTATGCTTTGAAAATTATATCAGCAGAGAAAACTATCTCAAAAGATAGAGGAGTGGCCCAGATAGTTATGCAGATTGTGGATGAAAATGGAGTACCTGTAATGCTATCCGATAACGAAGTGACTTGCCACATTGCAGGACCGGCAAAATTGTTAGGCCTGGAGGCGAGTAATAATGAGGACATGAGTGATTATACAGACAATAAGCATCGGGTATATCATGGACGTATTTTGGCATATATTCAGGCAATGGGAGAAGAAGGTGAAATAAAAGTAAGATTTTCAGCATCCTGGTTAAAAGATGAAATATTAAACATCCTGATACAATAAAAAATTATACCTATGCAAAGACATCTATTAAAAATTTTATTAGCCGTTGTCCACCTGGTCGGTTTCAATTCCTTAGAAGCAAAAGTAACCATGCCCGGCATTTTTACCGATAACATGGTTCTTCAACGTGACCAATCAGTTAATATATGGGGGTGGGCCGATACGGAGAAACTGTGGAAATTTCGTTTAATGGCCAGAAAAAGAAAACGAAGACCGGTAAGGATGGTAAGTGGATTGTTCAGCTAAAGCCAATGGGTTTTGGCGGTCCTTATACGATGAGTATTAAAGGAAAAAGTAATACTATTCAGCTTACAAACATCCTGATTGGTGAGGTTTGGCTGTGCAGCAGACAATCAAACATGGAATGGGTGGTGGCTAACTCCAACTCGGCCGATGAAGAAATCAATAATGCTAACTATCCGCAAATCAGGTCATTTAATGTTGTTAAGGACATAAGTACTGTATCAAAAGATGATTTAAAAGGAAACTGGGTAGTATGTTCTCCGGCAACAGTCGGTAATTTCTCGGCCGTGGCCTACTTTTTTGCCCGTAATTTATATGAAGATTTGCAGGTGCCGATAGGTATTATAAACTCTTCGTGGGGTGGAACGGATATTGAAACATGAACCAGCCCTGAAGCTTTTTCAGTATTACCGCAGCAGTTTAAAAGCAGGTATAAAATTGAAATAAAAGATTTAGACGCCTTCATGGTAACTAATACAGCAGCCCGTGAAGCATACAACAAGGCTTTGTCTCAGGAACCCGGATTACAGGAAGGATGGTTTAAAAAAGACCATAATACTTCCACATGGGAAACAATGTATATACCTCAATTGTGGGAAAATGTATTAGGGAATGTAGACGGATATGTATGGTTCAGTTATAAATTTAATGTTGACCCGGAGTTTGCCGGAAAAGCAGCCAAATTATCTCTTGGCGCTATTGACGATAACGATATAACATGGATTAACGGGCAAAAGATGGGTGAAACCATAGGATATGCTGTGAATCGCGTTTATAATGTTCCGGAAGGGGTATTACAATCAGGAACTAATATTGTAACCGTACGTGTTCACGATACGGGTAACGGTGGCGGACTTTATGGAAAACCTGAAGAATTGTATGTATCGGTTAGTGGAAACAACATACCATTAGCAGGTAATTGGCACTATAAACCGGGTGTAACCAATACTCAATTCAATTATGTGGACGTAGGACCCAATATGCAACCTTCTTTATTATATAATGCCATGATACATCCGATAAAAGATTTAGCCATTAAAGGTGCCATCTGGTATCAGGGCGAAAATAATGCAGGTGCAGCGAAAAATTATCAAACGCTTTTCCCAACCATGATAAACGATTGGCGTAACAAATGGGGATATGATTTTCCTTTTTACTGGGTTCAGCTTGCCAACTACATGGCAAAAGATACCACCCCTGTTGATAGCGACTGGGCACGATTACGGGAGGCTCAAACAATGACTTTATCGGTACCTAAAACCGGTCAGGCTGTAATTATTGATATTGGCGAAGCGGATGATATCCATCCCCGCAATAAACAGGATGTTGGACGCAGGCTTGCATGGATAGCTCTTAATAAAGAGTATGGAAAAGATGTGGTCTATAGTGGACCTACATTTAAAAGTATGGAAGTATCCGGCAACAAAGCCATCATAACTTTTGATAATATAGCAGGCGGATTACAGGTTAATTGTAAATACGGCTGTGTGAGTAGCTTTGCTGTGGCCGGACAAGATAAGATTTTCCATTTTGCACGGGCCTATAAAGAAGGAGATAAGATAATAGTAATCAGCGATAAAGTAAATACCCCGGTTGCAGTACGTTATGGCTGGTCCGACAATCCGGACATTAATCTATATAACAGTGTTGGTTTGCCGGCTTGTCCCTTCAGAACCGATAAAGATTGATAGTATTAATTTTAACCAGCACATCATCACAGAATGATGATATATTTTGATAATCAATATTTAAACCGTTTTGGTTGGTGTGCTGGTTAATTCATCCGTCACGCAGATAGGGTAAAATCAAAACTGACACAGTTTATTTTACACTCAGCAGCCAACTCAACCTCTCCCTTGCGAACAAAAACAAACCACAGGAAGCAGATATTGTTTGTAAAAAGTCTTATGATATAAAGCTTGAAAAGGCAGTTCTCCGGTAGTGCGATAACGTTGGAAAGCGCGCTTGGTTACATTTAAAAGCATACATAGTTCCTGATTATCATATAATAATTCACCGTCCAGATA
>JAJBTP010000239.1 GCA_020860805.1 Tannerellaceae bacterium
GAGTGTAATGTATCCGGAGCAGCCATTCATCAACGAATCCAGAAATTAACTAATTTGGGGGTGATTAAGGGCTCTGAATTTGTTATCGACAATACAAAGGTAGGTTATGAGACCTGCGCCTATATGGGTCTTTATTTAAAGTCTCCCGGACAGTTTTCCACCGTAACCGAAGCTTTAAAAGAGATTCCTGAAGTGGTAGAATGTCACTATACAACCGGACAATACGATTTATTTATTAAGATATATGCAAAGAATAATCAACACCTTCTTAGCATTATCCATAATAAACTCCAACCTTTAGGATTAGCCCGTACAGAATCCCTTATTTCATTCAAAGAAGCATTCAAAAGACAAATTCCAATCGAACTGGATGAAGAATAAAATAAAAAACCCGGACTCTCTGGAATCCGGGTTTTCTTTTTATTGTAAAGGATTGTTTGTTTTCAAAAGTCTGCATTATTTGGAGTACGAGGGAAAGGTATTACGTCACGGATATTTGCCATACCTGTAACAAACAGTAATAGTCTTTCAAATCCTAAACCAAACCCGGAATGAGGAGCAGTTCCAAATCGACGGGTATCCAAATACCACCAGATATCTTTAGCAGGTACACCCATTTCCTGTGCACGCCGGGCTAACTTATCCAGATCTTCCTCACGTTGTGAGCCACCGATAATCTCTCCGATTTTAGGGAACAATACGTCCATAGCACGAACGGTTTTATCATCATCATTCTGCTTCATATAGAAAGATTTTATCTCTTTCGGATAATCCGTCAGAATTACCGGACATTTGAAATGCTCCTCTACCAGATACCGTTCATGTTCGGAAGCTAAATCTGCTCCCCAGAAAATAGGGAATTCAAATTTGCGTCCATTCGCAACAGCCTCCTCTAATATTTTGACACCTTCTGTATAAGTCAGCCTGATAAAGTTCTCTTTCAAAACGAAATGCAAACGGTCTATCAATCCTTTATCAAACATATTATTCAGGAACTGAATGTCTTCCATACAGTTATCTAAAGCCCACTGAATACAATATTTAATAAAATCCTCTGCCAACTGCATATTTTCTTCTATCTCATTGAAAGCGACTTCAGGCTCAATCATCCAGAATTCAGACAAATGACGAGGAGTATTTGAATTTTCTGCACGGAAAGTAGGGCCAAATGTATAAATAGCTCCTAATGCCATAGCAGCTAATTCCCCTTCCAGCTGTCCTGACACAGTAAGACTTGCCTGTTTACCAAAGAAATCTTCGGAAAAGTCAACCGAACCATCTTCAGTCCTCGGAATTTGATTTAAATCCATGGTTGTTACCTGGAACATCTGTCCGGCACCCTCACAGTCTGAAGCTGTAATAATAGGTGTATGGAAATAAAAGAAACCTCTGTCATGGAAAAACTGATGGATAGCTATAGCCATGTGGTGACGGATACGAAATACTGCTCCAAATGTATTCGTACGAGGTCTTAAATGAGCAATTTCTCTTAAGAACTCCAGTGAATGTCCTTTTTTCTGCAAAGGATAAGTAGCAGGATCGGCAGTACCGTATATTTCAATTTCCGTTGCCTGTATTTCGCCTTTCTGACCCTGTCCCTGCGACTCTACCAGAATCCCATTCACATTAATACATGCACCTGTAGTAATAGGCTTAAGATAGTCTTCTCCAAATTTCTCTATATCAACAACGATTTGAACATTATTAATTGTAGATCCATCATTCAAGGCAATAAAATTAACCTGTTTACTACCACGACGGGTACGAACCCATCCTTTTACATTTACTTTTGTACCAAAAGCTTCACTTTTTAATACATCTACAATTTTTGTTCTTGCAATTGTTTCCATCTTCGTAAGTTATATTTACATAAACCGGGTAAACAAAAGATAGCCGGTTAACAAGAGAACCGGCTATCAGGAATAAGTTATATTATTCAAATGCTCCCATCCGGAGAGCGTTCACTTCTCTTTCATTCAGATAACGCCATTTTCCTTTCGGTAAGTTGCGTTTATCAAGACCGGCAAAATAAACACGGTCCAGTTTAATAACGTGATATCCTAACGACTCAAAAATACGACGTACAATACGGTTACGACCAGAGTGAATTTCAATACCTACCTGACTTTTGTCAATATCATTTGCATAACCAATTGCATCTGCATGTATTTCACCGTCTTCCAGTTCAAGACCATTTGCAATCTTTTCCATATCCTCAATCGCCAGATTTTTATCTAACCATACATGATAGATTTTTTTCTTTTTGAAAGAAGGATGAGTCAGTTTAGAGGCTAAATCACCATCATTAGTAAGTAAAAGAACTCCCGTTGTATTACGGTCCAGACGTCCTACAGGATAAATTCTTTCCTCGCAGGCATTCTTAACCAAATCCATTACAGTACGACGATCCTGCGGGTCTTCTGAAGTAGTCACATAGTTTTTAGGTTTATTCAAAACGATATAAACTTTACTTTCAATCTGTACTATCTGATCATGGAACATGACCTGATCATTACGGGTAATTTTAGTTCCCAATTCTGTTACCGGCTCACCGTTAACTTTTACCACACCAGCTTTAATAAATTCATCAGCCTCACGACGTGAACATACTCCTGCATTTGATAAAAATTTATTCAGGCGGATAGGTTCATTCGGGTCGGCTAATACTTCTTTATATTTCAGTTGTTTCTGGAAACTATATTTATTGTTGGGGTTATAACCTCCTCCTTGTTGTGGAGGGCGATTATTATTATAACCTCCTCCCGGCCGACGGTTTCCATAATTGTTATTACCATATCCGCCACCATTGTTTCCATATCCTCCCTGACGGTTATTTCCGTAAGCAGGCCTTCCACCAGCGCGTTGGTTTTGATTTCCGTAGCTATTTGTACGAACATCCCCTACACGTGGTCTTCTTTTTTTCATACCATCTCCATCTCCGGCATATCCGTCTCCGGTTGGAGTAGCTGAATAAGCTCTTTCCGGACCGTTATCATAGCTCTGACGAGACTGGCCATACTGTTGATTTCCGTATGAGGAACCATAATTGTTATTGCCATAAGACGGGCGGTTACTGCCATAAGAATTACGATTGTTATTATAACCACCCTGACGGTTATTTCCATAACCTCCCGAGTTATTCCCATAATTATTGCGTGGACGGTTTCCATATGAGTTACGGTTATCTCCATACGAATTATTACGGTTGTCTCCATACGATCTGTATCCCCCATCCTGGTTATACGATCTTCGTTCATAGTTACCTTCAGGTCTGTTATAGCCTTGATTGTAAGGTCTTCTTTCAGTGTCCTGATCTGTGTTTTCCCGTCGGATACTTGGTATCACCTTCCTTGGGCGCTGAGATTCGTCTCTTTCTTCTGTGCTCATTGCTGTAATTTTAATAAAATAATTTAACTACTCTTTTGTGACCTCACGACCACACATAATAATTATCACTAAATACCTGTATAATTAAGCGGCGATATCGCCTTTAATTCATTTTTTATATCATCACTAATCTGCAACGTATTAATAAAATCACTGATAGATTCCTGTGTTATTCCACTATTTGTCCTGGTCAAAGCTTTCAAAGCTTCATACGGTTCCGGGTAACCTTCCCTTCTTAAAATAGTTTGAATTCCCTCTGCTACTACAGCCCAACATTCATTTAAATCGTGGTATAAGGCTTTCTCATTCAATAACAATTTACCTAATCCTTTTGTTAAGCTCTTCAATGCAATTTGCATATGCGCCATAGGCACTCCCACATTTCTTAAAACTGTTGAATCAGTTAAGTCTCTTTGTAAACGGGATACCGGCAATTTTACTGCCAGATGTTCCAGTATAGCATTGGCAATTCCCAGATTTCCTTCGGCATTTTCAAAATCAATCGGATTTACTTTATGAGGCATTGCAGATGAACCTACCTCCCCGGCCTTAATCTTCTGCTTAAAGTACTCCATCGAAATATATTGCCAGAAATCTCTGTTTAAGTCTATTAATATTGTATTTATACGTTTCAGACCATCAAAAATAGCAGCCAGATTATCATAATTTGAAATTTGCGTGGTATATTCTTCCCGGCTTAACCCTAAAGCTTCCTGAACAAATTTATTACCAAATTCTTTCCAGTCATAAGCAGGATAAGCAACTTTATGCGCATTAAAGTTACCGGTAGCACCACCAAATTTAGCTGAAACAGGAATAGCTTTCAACATATTGAGTTGTTGTTCTAACCTATATACAAAAACCATCACTTCTTTTCCTAAACGAGTCGGAGAAGCCGGCTGCCCATGTGTTTTTGCAAGCATAGGTATATCTTTCCACTCTTCTGCATATTTTTTCAGTACGTCAATTACCTCCTGTAACTCCGGATAAAATGCTTCTTCCAAAGCATCTTTCAGCGATAACGGAACCGAAGTATTATTAATATCCTGCGAAGTCAACCCAAAATGAATAAACTCCTTATATGCCTGTAACGAAAGTAAATCAAATTTTTCCTTGATAAAATACTCAACTGCTTTTACATCGTGGTTTGTTATACTTTCGATATCTTTAATTCGTTGAGCATCTTCCTGAGTAAACTCTATATATATTTTACGTAGCGCTTCTATATTTTCAGCTGTTACAACTCCATTCAACTGTGGTAAAAAACCAGCCAGAGTAATAAAATATTCTATTTCAACTTTTACTCTGTATTTAATAAG
>JAJBTP010000575.1 GCA_020860805.1 Tannerellaceae bacterium
TGTATATTCACCTAATCGATGTAATGCCTTCTTCATTCTCTATTTTTTTATAATTCCGCCAAAGATAGAAAAACCTTTTGTCGGACTTTATGATTAAATCACCTGAATTATAGTTTACTTTTAAGATATTCTATTCTTTGAACAGCCTTTGCACGCCGGGTAATCATATTATCAATATCATTTAAAACAGTGGCTAAATCATAGGTGGCAACCAAAGCCTTTTTATCTGCATCGGTCATATAAATGGTATAGGATTTATCCCCCCTGTACTCCACTTTTATACATTCACCGGCATGTGCATAGATAAATTTAACTACATCCACTCCTTTATCGCCGGAATAAGTTACTACTTCAGTCGTATTACCGAGGTCTTTAAAATGGTAGTTCAACCCACCGTCAAAAGGAATCGTTTCCGTTTCTGCAAACTGGCCGTCGTCTGAACTAACACGGATAGAGGTGTGATTAATTGGACGACTTCCGAAAAAAACACTTTCAAGAAACATCTCACCCCGTTCATTTACCCGACTCCTGATGTAGCACCGCATTACATTCCGTTCAATAGATTGTAATTTCCAGACATAGTTACCGACTTCCTGGTAAGTCTGATCTTTCTCCAAGAGAAATCCTTCTTTCAGTTCTTCTGCTTCCATCCGCTTTAAAGGTAACAAACTATCACAAAAAGTGATAATGCCTTCACACTCTTTTACCTCAACCAGACGCATCAACTCCAGCCCTTCACGTTGCACATTTACGACGTCTTTATAATGGGTACGCAAACTATCAATTTCACTTTTAGCCGCATTTAATTCACCTTGCTCATACATCTGCCGCGCATTTTGCAAGCGGATATTGGCTTCTTTTTCCCGGCTATTACATCCGGTAAATATGAGTACCGGAAACAAGAAATAAAGTATTAATTTATTCATAATGTTTATATTCTGCAAGCTTCTGCAAAAGTACACGAATATCCGATACAACCGTTCCTTTTTAACTAAAATATGTTCCGATGAACTTCCTGTAGAATACAACAAAAGCAATAATAAGATAGTTTCTTTATTTACTTTGTCCGGATTCTGATAAAAATAACTATTTTTATCATTCAAACATTTAATCCGTTAATCTTATGGACACCCGTGAAGCACTTGCATTAAAACATAACTTTATCAGAGAATCTGTTTTCCATTTAAAAAGTTATTTACTCATCTTTAAAAGAAGTATATCCAATCTGTCTGACAAAACAAAGAAATATACTTCCGGTACAAAGTTAACGAATGCACCCATACTAAGTATTTCCGAAAGTGCGCTGTGGAATAAAGATGATAACAAAGACAACTGGATATTAACTGCCGGAAAAATTGAGAACTTACGGATTGCTTCCCGAAATCTGCACGGAATAGAAGTTCCGGCAGGTAAAACATTTAGTTTCTGGAAACAAGTAGGCAAATTAACCTGTAAAAAAGGATATGTTCCAGGGCGGGAACTACGCGAAGGCTGCATTATACCGAGTATCGGAGGAGGAATCTGCCAGTTATCCAATGCTTTATATGATGCTGCCTGTAAAGCCGGATTTGAAATTCAGGAGAGGCATAAACATACCAAAGTAATCAAAGGTTCCTTAGCCGAACAAAACCGGGATGCTACGGTTAAATGGAATTATATTGATCTCCGTTTTCGGGCACCGATAGATTTTCGTATAGAAATCGAGCTAACTACTAATAAATGCATTGTGAGACTAAAAGGTATCTATGAAGCTAAAAACGTTCCTTTAGAAAGTAAAGAAATAGTTACTCCCTGGCCACTAAATGACTGTTATTCCTGTTACAATACAGCCTGCTATATTTGTAATGCAAAAGAAAAGATACAAGATAAAAACATTACTACCTACATTTTAGATGAACACTGGAAAGAATACGAAAACTATGTGAATAACCATGCAGGAAAAGAAGATATTATTTTAATACCCTTCCGGAGTTCTCAGCCCACATGGTATCGAAATGAACAAAATGCATGGAATATTACCAATGGAATAATCCGGACTTTCAGCTATGCAGCCTTCCAGAGAGTAATTAGTTTCCATTGCCACAAAAAAAAGAGAATGTTTTTTTTCGCAGATTAATTGAGGATGAAAAACTGGTAAAGAAAATCCGTAAACTGATTCCGGTAGAATCTACCCGGTTAGTCGTATCACAAAACCTATTACCTTTTTTACACCAGGAATTTATAACTGCCGGTCGTACGTACGATGTTTTAATGAATCAGACTCCTATCCGGCAATTACAAAACGAACTGGATATCGCTTATAAAAAATATAGTAAAAGTCCCACATTAAACGATTTCAGGGCAGCGGATAGTTTAATTCTCCTGGAAGAGAAAGGACTGGAAAAGGCCCGTAAAATTATTACCCCTCATACACATATTGCAAGCTTATATAAAAATGTAATCAAGCTGGATTGGATAATTGAACGAAAATCTCCGGTGGGAAAAGGTTTCAATATAGTATTCCCGGGTTCTATGCTGGCCCGGAAAGGGGGATATGAAATAAAGCGTTTGGCAAAAGAATTAAATCTGACTATTACCATAACAGGTAAAGCCACTGAAAAGGCTGGATTTTTAAATGATATAACTTTTCAATGGGCTGAAAAGAATTATTTGGAAACTACACGTTTAATTATTTATCCCGTATACATTGAAAGCCATCCAAAACAACTTATTAAAGCAATAGAAGCCGGTATACCTATCATTACAACTGAGGCATGTGGTTTATCTGAATGTGAAAATGTTACTATTGTTCCTACCGGAAATTATGAGCAATTACGGAATGCTGTCATTAAACAGTTAGCTTTATCAAATAAAATATAGTTGTACCGTTTGAATAATAACCCATTTACCATAGTTACTTGTTAATGTACGCCAGGCTCAAGAAAAAATTGGTTCTAAAACAAATCCGAATTTGCTTTACGCCGTGAAGAAGCTGAGATAATTAATACTTTTTTTCACATGTTGTTTTATTGTTAGGGTATTGCTCAAACGTGATTGGAATGTTTGCAGTTCCTATAGCAGATTCGAGTCCGGCTGGATTGTCGATAGATCCAATGCATGTATAACTGTAGGAGGTAGTAAATGTTTTATAGAAGAGTACAAGTCCATCTGAGCCGTATAGCATGAGGTCACCTGCGCGGATAGTGCCGGGATTGGAGGCTGCTGTGGGCAATGACTGGGACAAACGAATGAATTTTTCATTGCGGTTGACGTCGTTCATGTTGAGTGTTAGCGGCAGCATGGCTTTGAATGCGGCGGCAGTGTTGTTCCCGGTGAGAGTTGCTGTGTAAATAGCTATACCTATTCTTACGCGTATTTGCATATGAGGGTTATTTTCATTGTTATTACCATTGTTGTCTGGAGGAGTTGGAATTTCTGTTGCGGATCCGGGGGAGCTATCAGGATCGCAGGCAATTACTCCCCTTCCCGTAAGGAGGATGGAGAGAGTGATAAGTATGAATAGAAATTTTGGATTCATTTTTAGTCGATACAAACGAATTGGTCTTTTTGTGTATCTATTCTTCTTTGTTGGGTGTAGTCTACCATGTGGAGACTGTTGCGGGATTTATTTTAAATATTCCTGAAAGAAAACTTCTATTTTGTGAAAGGGTATAATATCTAATCGATCGTATAAATCCACATGGCTGGCACCAGGGATAATCAGCAGTTCTTTGTTATCACCCGTTAACTTTTTAAATGCATCTTCACTAAAATAACGGGAATGTGCATTCTCGCCGTGAATGACAAGTACGGCATTGCGGATTTCGTCAATGTATGAAAGCTGGGGCATATTGATGAATGAAAGAGCTGTGGTTACATTCCAGCCGTTATTAGAATTGAGTGATCGCGGATGATAGCCACGCTCTGTTTTGTAATAGCTGTGATAATCTTTTACAAACCAGGGGGCATCTTCCGGCAATGGGTCAGGCACTCCTCCACCCAGTGCATTTGTGTCGGTTTTTGCATCAATTGTACGCTGGGCATTGAGTTGCCGGCGAAGTTTATAACGTTCGTCCGCATCCATCGAATCAAAATAACCATTGACATTTATACGGCTCATGTCATACATGGTAGAGGCTACCGTTGCCTTGATACGAGTGTCCATTGCTGCTGCATTGATAGCCAGACCGCCCCAGCCACAGATACCGATGATTCCGATACGTTCAGAGTCTACATTCTCCAGTGTAGTCAGAAAATCTACGGCGGCACTGAAGTCTTCTGTGTTAATATCCGGCGAGGCTACATAACGAGGCTGTTCACCGCTTTCACCGGTATAAGACGGGTCAAAAGCAATGGTCAGAAAACCACGCTCGGCCATGGTTTGTGCATAAAGTCCTGATGATTGTTCTTTAATCGCTCCAAAAGGTCCTGCTATGGCAATAGCCGACAACTTTCCATTAGTATTTTTAGGTACATACATATCGGCAGCCAGCGTGATGCCATATCGATTCTGGAAAGTTACTTTACTGTGATTAACTTTATCACTTTGTGGGAATACTTTATCCCACTGCTGTGTTAATTCTACGATTTCCATCTTTTTATATTTTATCTGATTATCATCACTCAATTTATTCGTTGCTCCCCATACGGTTATTGTAACCACAAATAGAGCCGGCACACATACTATTTTTTCATTTTATATTCTTTCTCTATTGGTT